>JAFLBZ010000007.1 GCA_017303715.1 Rhodothermia bacterium
CTTAAATTAGTCGGAATCATAATCTGGCACTGGAAGGATGAAAGTTTGAACGTTCAAACCAAATTTAATCTTTCTATGTGCCAGTTTTTGTTTAACTTAAACTAATTTATTCACTCGCAACCAGTTTAAACTAAAACCCAATAGTTCAATGCAATTTTTACCTTTTGAGCAATGGATCACCAAACTTTCCCATCGGAAACGGAGAATCCATGCTCCTATTTTAACGTTCTTATTCTTGTGCAGTGGCGCTTTCCAAAGCACACTCGCCGATGCTACACCTACAACACTGCGCCGCGCATCTTCGTTGGTATTTTCGGGAACGACAGTAGGTGCGCCCAGTTTGGTCATGCCTGATTTAGGTTCAACATCAGCAACTTGTACCACCAATAACTCGAACCCTAATACGACTAAATACAGAGGAATTACCTTTACACCGGGTGTAACGGGTGCTTATACGATTACGGTTGATGAAGCCATTTCAACAATACCCATGACAGATGACACCCTCATTTACGTATATCAAACCACCTTTAATTCAACCGCCGTATGCACCAATTTTGTGGTCATGGGAAATGACCCACCGGGAACAAATACCGCCGTAACTTTAACAAGTGGCACACAATACATCTTAATCGTTGCAGCTGCTTTTGAAACCGAAGATGCGTTTCAGGTTACGATTGCCAATGATGCTAATAATGCTGCTGCTTTTACATCGAGTACCCCATTACCAGTGGAATTGACTTCGCTTTCAGCAAGTATTTCAGAAAATGGCGTTTCGCTCAATTGGGTTACAGCAAGTGAATCGAGTAATGACGGTTGGGATGTGGAAGCACAAGTTTTAGGCAATAATAACGAAAAACAATGGCGAAAAATGGGATTTGTGCAAGGAGCAGGTACGATAACCACAAGCCGACGCTATCAGTTCGATTTGGGCAAATTGATTGCAGGGCAACACACGTTTCGGCTGAAACAATACGATTTTGATGGTACAATCGGATTTAGTGAACCGATTCAGGTTTTAGTCGAGTTCGATAAACCGTACTCACTTGTATCGGCATATCCGAACCCATTTAATCCAACAACCCAATTTGCGCTTTCGGTGCTACAAGACCAAAAAGTTACGATTCAGGTCTATAATGTATTAGGGCAAAAAGTTGCCACTTTGCACAATGGGCAACTAAAAAGTAATGTGCCACTCAATGTCTCGTTTAATGGCGACGGATTGGCAAGTGGTCTGTATGTCGTTCAGATGGTGGGCGCAAATTTCAAGACACAAATGAATCTCCATTTGCTCAAATAATACCATATTTACAAGTTTTACTCCGCAAAAAGGGGTTAGCTCACTAGTTAGTTTGAGATACCCCTTTTTGTTTAAGTACCCCATTAAAAAATTAATGATTATTTTTTGCTTAGTTTATGTATATGTATTTTAAAGATTTGCATGAATATCCAATCACAAAACAATTAACGACGCCGGCTATGGCATGAAATACAGATTGTCGGCCTTTGGTGGCAGTATCATTAACGGAACGAATAATGGCAAATTGCTGTTGAAGTGCTTTAAATTGTCCAGAAATTTTTGTTTTAACCTTTATCATCCGAATAGCCCTTTCAGAGCCATTTTCTCAAAAGGAACGTCTTTATGGTACTAAGATCGCCTCTATCTTATAGTATAAGGTGTTGTTCAATAATGGCAGGGCAACGCTTAGAAAAGTCCGCCGACTACGCTTAGCCATTGGGTTTAGGCTTCACTCAACCAGTTATGCTTCGTCATATATAGAGGCCACCCCTACGGGGCTTTGTTGTGTATTTGGAAACCGATTTCTACTAAGATACTACCCCGATGGGGCTTTTCGGTTTATTCGTGATTGGAACAAACCCTTCTAAAACCTGCATTTACGCAATTACGAGATTTCCTCCATTATTTTTGAATAGAAGGGTCGGGACTGGTTTAACTTTGACTACGCTCAGCTACCTTGCTTCTTTTGGCCGCACAAAAGAAGGCCATCTGCAGTCTTGGCTGCGCGTAGAAGGCAGGCTTGGACTTGATCAACCCTTATCCCACGTTAAAGCATTAAAATCCTTTTATGTTAAAGGCTGGCTCATCTGTATAAAATCCTAACATCACATAAACGCATCTCTTATAGATACATGGTTTAAAGTCTTATGGAATACAGACTTTTATGATACTATAGCTTGCGAAAAATTTAACTATAAAATTGTATATCTTTCATAATACGAGGTAAAATCTCAAAAAAAGCGACTCAAAAAATCAATCATTAGATGAAAATATTGTTTGGTTTTTAATTCAATAAGCTTGAGCTGCTTCAATCTACATTTTTAATAGCCTGAGGCATGGTGTCCCTAAATCCCCACGTTTTCCTTAATGTTCACTCCCAGTAGGTTTAAAGACGTCCCTAAATTATTTACTTTAACTTTACGCTTCCCCGCCGATTACCCCGGTTGGTCACAATTCGCTTAAGCGGTGTAATACGCTAAACGCCAACCTTACATGACACCAGAAACCCTTCAGACGTGGAGCCGAAGCATTCGTAATTCCGATCGAAAGGCATATCGTGCCTTGTTTGAGGCGTTTTACACCCCTTTATACCGCTACACGGTTCTATTGATACGGGATACCGAAACCGCTTATGATGTAGTACAAGAGGTTTTTGCCAAACTTTGGGAAGTCCGTGCCACTTTAGACGAAGGTAAATCCTTAAAAGCCTTGCTCTATCAGATGACACGCAATCGGGCACTGAACCATATCCGAGATCATAAAAAAAAAATGACCGATTGGGACTCGGTTCCGGAGCCTATTGGTGAGCATGAAATGAGTATTGTTGATCAAATTGATGCAAAGATGTTACATCAAAAATTGGAAGGCTGGATTTCGGAATTACCCGAAAGGCGACGTGAGGTCTTTATACTGAGCCGTCACGATGGTCTGAGCCACGATGAAATTGCCACCATCTTAGATATTTCCCCAAGAACGGTAAACAATCACTTGGGGTTTGCACTCACAGAACTTCGACAAAAAGTACTCGCCCTTACAGGAGGGAACACGGCATGACACCACATGATACCAATTCACCAGATCGAATTATGTTAGACGACTGGATTCAAGCACATCCAGCCCCCATTGCAAAGGATTTACAGATGCTTTGGGATCTTTCGGAGACACACCCTCTGTCTTTATCTCATCCAGATCTATCAAAAATGGAAGCAAGTTGGGACTTATTGGAGGATAGAACAACGCACAATATCCACTCCATACTTCCACGATACAGGTATTGGGTCTTTGGTGTTGCGGCGGCAATTGCCCTACTCCTGGGCGTAACCCTTTTTTGGCAGATACCGTCTCCGATCGCAGAACCTACCCGCATCTTGGCACAAAATGCCGAACAAAAAACCATCCAACTACCTGATGGATCCGAAGTCTCTTTAAATAGCGGGACGGTTTTGGACATTGCGGGTGATTTTGATGAGACTACCCGTACCTTACAACTGAATGGTGAAGGCTTTTTCTCGGTTAAAAAGTCGGATAAACCGTTTATTATCCAAACGTTCAACGCACAAATCAAGGTAATGGGCACAAAATTCAACGTTCGTGCTCGTCCAGAAGACCTTGTTCCCACAACAACGGTATATCTCAAGGAAGGTAAAGTAGCCTTTTCATCCCTAAACGGTTCTAAAGAGGTTGTGCTTGCACCGGGCCAATCTTCTCGCATGGCCGCACAACAGTTAGAAACACCAAAGGCGGATCGTCAGGACGAGGCTTTGGCTTGGCAACAATACAGATTTTCTTTCACAAACGAGCCAATTGGCCATATCATTGATGAATTAAGCCGAAGGTTTAACATTCCTATTCACGCCGACGTAGTGATCCAGCAAAAAAGACACACCTTATTGCTTGGCCGGAGAACCGAAGTTGAATCGGTCTTAAACGACCTTTGTAATTCTGCGGGCTTACGCTTTCGCCCCACAAAAGATGGGTATGAACTGATTGCAAAATAGTCTAATACACCATGTTGAGACGGGTATTCATTGTATTCTTTTGCACGATTCCGGCATTTTTAGTGGCTCAAAATGCCCGTTATACGTTTATTGCGCAAGATGAACAGCTTTCTGAATCGTTACAACGCTTGGTTAATCTTACCAGAATCGAATTGGCTTACGACCCAGAATTGGTTGCTGCGAAACGGGTCTTTTGCTTAATCCGAGACGCCCAAGTAGAAAGTATTTTGACATGTGTCCTACGGGATACGGGGCTGGATTTTTATCGCTTATCCTCTGGAACCTATGTCCTCGCTCGTAGCGCAAAAACGGAATTGGCTTATGGCGCTTTTTATGGACAAGTGGAGGACGAGACATCCGGAACACCCCTGCCTTTTGCTTCTGTTCTTTTGGCAGATGCAGGGATTGGCGTCCAAACGAACCGAGAAGGCTTTTTTTCCATCCTCAAACTTCCTCCGGGCGATTATGATGTTTTGGTCACCTATATCGGTTATACTCCACACCGACAAAAAATTCAGGTAAAAACCGAGCATCAAACACCGCAACGTATCGTACTCTGTCCTGAACCAACCCCGCTCCTTCCCGTCATCATTGAGGGCCTTCATGCGCTTTCAACAGACCCTACACGTTCGCATTCGGACGATTTTTCGGAAACATTGGCCAGTATTCCCTTATCCTCGGCCAACACAACAGTAGAAACCACAGCCACGCTACAAGGTATCCGTAAAGATGCGTTCACCGCCGATATCCACCTTCAAGGTGGCGATACAGGAGACCACATCACCCTCATTGACGGAACTCCGGTTTTTTTACCCTTACCTATCGCACAAGTTATTGGCTCTTTTAGTCCCTATGCCATTGGAAAGGTTAATGTGCAAAAAGCCGGTTTTGGCGTTTCGTCTGGCAGTGCCCTTGCTGGCATCATAGCATACGAGCAAATTCTTCCGCTTAACCAAAAACCAAGTTTAAAAGTACAAGCCTCCCCTTTAGCAGCACAAAGCCAATTTGTTACAGGAAAGTCCTTTGATTTCGGGGACTTGGGCTTCATGATAACCGCCAGAACATCCCTTTCTTCAATTATTCGACCAACCAAAATCACAAATTTGCTCCAAGATTGGTCTGCAAGCGATCCCTTGGTAGCCTCCTCAGCCCTAATCCTCAATGATCCAGAGACCTTCTTAACATCCTCTATAAAAGAAATTGACACCCTAAATATTCCCTCTGAAGCGCATACCATTATGCCACAACTCCAGTTTTCCGACCTACACGCAGCCTTTAGGATACGATGGCGGGGTGCAAATACGATACGGGCCTCATTTTATCGTGGTGGCCAAGCCATTTCAGGATTACCACATAACGACATAAACACACTGTCAACGCAGAATACCTCTGGTATAGTTTCTGCGAACCGGGCCTTAGCATCTGGCGAATCTTACCAATGGAGTACTTCCGCAATGCAAATTAAATATCAGGCCATTTTAACCACAAAATCCTTGTTAACCCTACAAGGAAAACTAAGTAGATACGACCTTCTACATGCCTATAATGCACCTATATCCTCGTCCATCAATCTGGAAGACGTTCTTAAATTACCCACCAACCACAATTTTGAGGCTTACGTAGCATCCGTAATAGATGGCAACAACATCGCTGAACAGACCATAGAGACCACCTATGAATGGCTACCAGAAAACCGTTATCGAACGTCTTTCCAACTTGGTTTTACGAGTAATGAAAGCAACCTACGTTACCAAAACCTCCCCTTCCAGTACACCGGCAGTGCTTCACGATGGCACGGATTTATAGAGCAACACATCCAAATTCGCCCATGGCTTGTAGTAGAAGGCGGGCTTAGAGGGACTTTTTTCATGGAAAACGCAGCTTTTTTTCCTGAACCAAGATTGACGCTGCTCTGGCAGCCCTCCATCAAAAAAGCCAAAAGACTGATTTCTAAAATTGCAATTGGGCAATATCGGCAATACCTAAGCCAAATAGATTTAAGCACTTATAGCACAAATAGTTTTTTACCGAGCCTTAGGGTGTGGATTCCTACAGACGCCCCAGAAGCCACAGTTTATGCTAAACAGTCTAATGAAGATTCACTTCCTTTGGGTGCGACTGGGCTACGTATTCCTGCAGCGCTCCACATTATAGGTGATTTTTTATTGGAATGGAAAGATCACTGGACTTTTCGATCAGAGGCTTATTATAAACGGCTAAGCAATGTGGTTGCCCCAAATTGGCTTGTATTATCCAACCTTTTACACGACCGCCCTACGAATAACCCCGACCATACTTTCTCTCTGCTCACTTGGGGAACGGGAAAAACATCGGGATGGGGGCTAATGGGTACATATTCCGAACCCAGATGGAATATTACGGCGCGATATGATTGGGCTAAAACCCGATACCAATTTAGTGAGCGTTTTGGCGGACGGGCACATCCCACCCCTTGGAGTACGCCTCACCGCTTGGATCTCCGTGCCTTTTGGCGACCATTCCCTTCTTTAAGTGCATTTTTTAGGTGGCAAGGAGAATTTGGACGCACTTGGGGCTATCGTCGGATTTACTACGACGATTTGTCTAATAGCAATCCACTCTTGGAAACCTATGGAATAGACCTTACAACGCCAGAGAAAGACAAACTTCCAGCATTTTCACAAGCCGATTTGGGCTTCGCATATCTTTACCAAGCCAAGCCTTTTAAGATACAATTCCGGTTTGATGCCCTAAACATTACGAACCGAAAAAACACCTTGGATTGGCAACTCATTTACAATCCAAATACGCAACTTTACGAAAAAAAACCACGTTATTTAATTCCATTTTTGCCTTCCTTCTCAATTCAAATAACAGGATAAGCCCGCTATAAGGCATCTTGAGTTACAGATTTTCCTTAGGGTGAGTTACGAGTTCTAAATTGCTCTTATTAAACTAATTGTCTTCTTTGTCTGGGCGAAAGCCGCTTGTGGTGACTGTTGCGGAAAACACCAGAGGGCTTTAGCCCTGAAAGATGTCACGGCTAAAGCCGACCGTACAGTCACTTGCTCGAAACCCCAAGCTAAAGCATGGGATGGGATTATAAGGCGTCTCGCAACATCACCCAAGAGCGCGGAGAGGCAACCCCTACGGGGCTGGGCTGTGTGTTTGATGACGAATTTCTACCAAGAGGTCACCCCGATGGGGCTTTGCCATACGTTATGAAGTGAAACAAAACCTTGAAAACCCATAATTTACGCTATCACAAGATTTTCTACACCAACCTCAATTTTTAGTCCACCTTCAATCCGTAATACACATTAACTCATAATGGCGATTATCTGACAAACCCTTAGCGCGCACATTTTTCAACACACAACTTCACCATTCATTCCTTTAGACTTCAAAAAAACTTAAATGGCAAAGGGAACCTTTTTTGTTGTAAATTTGTCTTAGCACTCTAACTCATTGAGTGCTAACAAATTCTTTGATTTTCATTTTAATTAACCTTATTAACCTTCAAAGCGTTAACATTATGGCAAGCATCAAACCGTTGAGCGACCGCGTAGTGGTCCGTCCGATGGAAGCGGAAACCAAAACCGCAAGTGGTCTTTTCATCCCCGACACCGCAAAAGAGAAACCCCAACGTGGGACCGTTGTTGCGGCTGGTCCGGGTCGTGTTGAAAATGGCAACCACATCGAAATGGGTGTAAAAGAAGGCGATGTTGTTCTTTATGGCAAGTACGCCGGAACAGAAATCCGTGTGGATGATGAAGATCTTCTCATCATGCGCGAATCTGACATTTTGGGTATTGTTGCAGGTTAATCATTTGCAAGACCCAACCTAAACCGACATTAATCAACCAAAAAATATCTTAATCATGTCATCCAAAATTATCAAATTTGACGTGGAAGCCCGCGACGCCCTCAAGCGTGGTGTGGATGCTTTGGCAAATGCCGTAAAAGTGACCCTTGGGCCAAAAGGCCGCAACGTAATCATCGAGAAAAAATTTGGTGCGCCCACCGTGACCAAAGACGGTGTCTCTGTAGCCAAAGAAGTGGAACTCGAAGACAAAATCGAAAACGTTGGCGCACAAATGGTCAAAGAAGTGGCCTCTAAAACCAGTGATGTTGCTGGCGACGGAACCACCACCGCGACCGTTTTGGCACAAGCCATCGTAACCGCCGGTCTGAAAAACGTAACCGCAGGTGCAAATCCGATGGATCTCAAGCGCGGAATTGACAAAGCTGTGGAAGCCGTCGTTGCTGAACTCAAAAACATCAGCCGCGAAATCCAAGACAAAAACGAGATTGCCCAAGTCGCAACCATCTCCGCAAACAACGATGATGCTATCGGAAATCTCATCGCCGAAGCCATGGAGCGCGTTGGAAAGGACGGCGTAATCACTGTTGAGGAAGCACGCGGAACGGAAACCCAGCTTGATGTTGTAGAAGGGATGCAGTTTGATCGTGGATACCTCTCCCCTTACTTCGTGACCAATGCCGATAAAATGGAAGCCGAGTTGGAAAATCCGGTCATCTTGATCCACGACAAGAAAATCAGCTCCATGAAAGACTTGCTCCCCGTTCTGGAGCCAGTCGCCCAAAGTGGCCGCCAATTGCTCCTCATTGCCGAGGACATCGAAGGCGAAGCCCTTGCAACCCTCGTGGTAAACAAACTGCGTGGAACCATCAAAGTGGCTGCTGTTAAAGCACCGGGATTTGGCGACCGCCGCAAAGCCATGTTGGAAGACATCGCTATCTTGACCGGTGGGACGGTCATCTCTGAAGAACGTGGATACCGCCTCGAAAACGCTACCATGGACTACTTGGGCCGCGCAAAAACCATTCGGATTGACAAAGACAATACCACCATTGTGGATGGTGCTGGCAACCCAGAAGACATCAAAGCCCGCGTCAACCAAATAAAAGCCCAAATCGAAACCACCACCAGCGATTACGACCGCGAGAAATTGCAAGAACGCTTGGCCAAATTGGCAGGTGGGGTGGCCGTTTTGAAAATCGGTGCCGCTACCGAGGTGGAAATGAAGGAGAAAAAAGCCCGTGTTGAGGATGCACTCCATGCAACACGTGCTGCCGTTGAGGAAGGTATTGTTCCCGGAGGCGGGGTGGCTATTATCCGCACCATCCCTATGTTGGAGAATGTAAATACCTTGAATGAAGACGAGAAAATCGGCGTAAACATCATTCGTCGTGCGCTCGAAGAACCGCTTCGCCAAATTGTAGCAAACGCAGGTCTCGAAGGCTCGGTGATTGTAAACGAAGTTAAAAACGGAACGGGTGATTATGGCTTTAATGCCCGTACCGATAAATATACCAACCTCTATGCAGAGGGCGTCATTGACCCCACAAAGGTTACACGTACAGCCCTCCAAAACGCGGCTTCTGTGGCTTCCCTCTTGCTCACAACCGAAGCAGTTGTGGTTGAAAAACCAGAACCCGCAGCACCCCCAATGCCAAATCCGGGTATGGGCGGAATGGACGGCTTCTAATCCGTTAGCATCTTATCGAAAAAAAGGGGTTGTCTCACGAATTAGTTTGAGTCAACCCCTTTTTTTGCAAGGTGAATCACACTGATCTTACAAATCACTGTTATTGTGCCAGCCTGCAACTTAAAAGGATTTTAATGCTTTAACGTGCATTATGTAAACATGTGCAAGCGTGCAAAAGCCAGTCGCGGCCTCAAGAGCGTCATGTAAGAACTCAATGGAAGGATTCTTCACGTTATGCGATCACTTAAAGCAAAGCCTTGTCGTTTTTAAGTTGCTCATATCTTCGCCTAGAGGCAGACTTAATGTGGTATTAAGTAGCGCGATGTGCTTTACGTGATCATTTTAGATGATTCATTTCCGCTTGCGTGAATGAAGTTCATGGCCAAATTCATTCCTGATTGAATTTATGACTGAAGGGGTTTCAGCATAATCGAAATCCGTTTGCTATGTCAAAGTTCTGGGTACATCTTTCAAGGCTTCCCTTTCTCGCACCAATCTACAAACCTCTCCAACGAATAGAAAAATTTTGTCGCAGAGTGCGTTACAGCTTTATTCCGTTTTCCCTTAAAAAATTTGCGGCAAGAATGAGTCCAAAGGCGGTTTTGGCATCTTTAAGTTCGCCAGATTTTGCCATTTGGACTGCTTTAGGGAAGGGGAGGCGGAAAGGAGCGACAAACTCTCCTACAACGGCTTGGATGGTAGTAGGGAACAAATCCCTTGCTAGAAAAAAATAGATTTCTTCATTGGAATAACCAATTCCGGGAAAGCAAGAGCCAAGTTCGTGCCACAAATTGGCCTCAAAGCCCGTTTCTTCCGCCAATTCGCGTTTCGCTGTATCCAAAAACGCCTCATCGGGGTGGTCTCGTTTTCCGGCGGGCAGTTCGATAAAGACCCGTTGTGTTGGATAACGGAATTGGTGGATGAGTAGTGTGGTTCCATCCTCGAAAAACGGGACAATAGCCGCAGCACCCGGATGATCAATCCATTCGCGAATGCTCTCACTCCCATCAGCCAGGAGAACGGAGTCCCGATAGACATGTAATAACTTTCCTCGCGTCAAGACCTCGCGGTGGAGGAATGTTTCGGACAAGTGTTTCATCAACTTTCTCCTTGTAAAACAACATTTTCCGGGCCGAAGATGCGTTCCATTGTTCGTAGGACATCTGGCGAGGGATCTATCACGTAAAGGCGGCTTTTTAGGCGGATTGCCCTGCCGGAGATGGGATTAAGCAGATCAAAATAGAGGCGCGTTCCCCCTTTGTTTCGGTCGCATACTTCTTTAAAGTGGTGCATTTGTTCTACCGGAATGACCTCAGGGTTCAAACGTAGCAAGATGGATTTGATGAAGCGCTCTTGTGCTTGCCACATGGGTATCATGTCTTTGGCGATGAGCGAAACGCCCCGTTCTCGTTTTTCCAATTTTGCCATCACCATCACCAATTCGTCGGTTTGTAGATGAGGCCCAATACGTTCGAATTGGTTTGAAAAAATGGTAATCTCGCCCGCCGCATCGAAGTCTTCTAACGTAATAAAAGCATAGGGTTTACCATTTTTGGCATAGCGCTTTTGCACCTCGGTGATGATGCCACAAAACCGGTATTCTTTATCGGGTTCTAATTTTTCCAAGTCCTTAAACGAGGCAGTCGAAAACGTCCGAACGATGGGGCCATATTCATCTAAGGGATGTCCAGAAACGTATAAACCGATGAGTTCGCGCTCATTTCTTAAGGTTTCTCCACGCGACCACGCTTCCAAGAAGGGAAGTTGTGGAGAAAGTTCCATGGCCGTCTCGGTGGTCTCTCCAAAAAGGGAGTTTTGGCCGGCGGCGCGGTTGAGCTGGGATTGGTGGGCAAATTTGATGGCATCGTCTAAGGCCGCGATAAATTGTTTGCGGTGGCCTTCAAAGGCATCCATTGCGCCAGAGGCCGCCAAGCCCTCTAAGGTTTTTTTGTTGACCTGCCGCAAATCAACCCGTTTGACCAAGTCGTAGAGCGTGGTGAAAGCGCCATTGGCGCTACGTTCAATACAAATGGCCTCGATTGCACCCGCTCCAACCCCTTTTATCGCTGCCATACCGAATCGGATGGCCTCACCTTCTACAGTAAAGGTGGCTTGGCTGTGGTTGATGCTGGGAGGCAAGACCTTTAGGCCGAGATGGCGGGCTTCTTCGAGTACAACCGCTAACTTCTTGGTATCGCCCATTTCCGAAGTCATGGCAGCAGCCAAAAACGCATAAGGGTAATTTGCTTTTAAATAGGCGGTTTGGTAGGCCACCACGGAATAAGCGGCACTGTGAGATTTGTTAAAACCATATCCTGCAAACTTTTCCATCATGTCAAAGACTTGATTTGCCGTGGTTTCATCTACATCATTCAACTTTGCACCGGCCAAAAAAGTCTTTCGTTGGGCGTCCATCTCTTCCTTTTTTTTCTTCCCCATCGCACGGCGGAGAATATCCGCACCACCAAGTGTGTAAGACCCCATAACTTGGGCCATTTGCATCACCTGTTCTTGGTAAATGGGAATTCCAAACGTGGGTTTTAGCACCTCTTCGAGCATCGGATGTGGGTATTCAACAGGTTCGCGGCCATGTTTTCGGGCGATATAATTTGGGATGAGATCCATCGGGCCGGGGCGATAAAGCGCATTCATGGCAATAAGGTCATTGATGTCGGTGGGCTTCAGGAGCTTCATATACTCGCGCATGCCCGAACTTTCAAACTGGAAGATGGCTACTGTTTCGCCGCGTTGGAAAAGTTCAAATGTTTTTGGATCGTCTAATGGAATTTCGTCTAAGTCTATCTCGACGTCGTAATTTAATTTAATCAACTGGAGGGCATCATTGAGAATGGTAAGGGTTTTGAGGCCCAAAAAGTCCATTTTCAGCAAGCCAAAATCTTCTACATATTTCCCTTCGTATTGTGTGGTTACAATGTCCTCTTCGCCGGATTTCCCCTTTGCCAAAGCCACTGGTACAAACTCCCCAACATTTCCGGGCGCAATAATAACACCCGCCGCATGGATGCCTGTATGCCGTGCAGAACCTTCCAATACCGTTGAAAACTCCATTAATTTGCGGATATTTGCATCGCTAGATTGGAATAGCGAGGAAAACTCCGGTACTTTCTCACGGGCAGTAGTAAGGTTTTCTTTTGGCCCTTCGGGAACCAATTTGGCGATCCGATCCGCCTCGGAAAGCGGGATGTTCATCACCCGTGCAACGTCCCGAATCACCGAACGTGCGCCCATCGTCCCAAAGGTAATGATTTGACAAACGCTTTCGCGGCCATATTTCTGAACCACATAATCAATCACCTTGCCGCGACCTCGGTCATCGAAATCAATATCAATATCGGGCATAGAAACCCTTTCTGGGTTTAGAAAGCGCTCAAAAAGCAGGTTATACGCCAGCGGATCAATATTGGTAATACCAAGACAAAAGGCAATCGCAGAGCCAGCAGCGGAACCGCGTCCGGGGCCTACACTAACACCCAATGTCCGAGCAGCGGTCGTAAAGTCTTGAACAATCAAGAAGTAACCCGCAAAGCCCATTTGTTTGATGATCGAAAGTTCAAACGTAAGCCGATCTCGGATTTCATCTGTTAGATTGGGGTAACGAACTTTGGCACGTTCGAAAACCAAATCGTGCAGATACCGATCCATATCGCCCGCATATTCAGGCGGCATGGGGTAATTGGGCATAAGGAGTTTGCCCATAGGTATGGTTAGGTCGCACTTATCGGCAATTTCGCGGGTTTGGTCTAAGGAAGCATCCCGAATTTTTGCGTTGAGATCGGGAAAGGCGGCTTGCATTTCTTGCGAATTCTTGAAAAAAAACTGGTCGTTTTCAAAACGCATCCGTTTGGGATCATTCAGGTCTTTTCCGGTTTGCAAACAGAGCAAGACGTCTTGCGCTTCCGAGTCTCCTTGTTTCACATAGTGGACATCATTGGTGACGATGGTTTTCACATTATAGGCTTTTGCCCAACGGAGCAGCACCTCGTTACACTGTTTTTGTTCTGGGATGCCATGATCTTGTAGTTCTATGTAGTAGTCCTCACCGAATATTTCGAGGTAAGACTCAAAAATGGGACGGGCTGCTTCTTCTCCCTTGCTGATAATGGCTCTCAGGACTTCTCCTTGTAAGCAACAGGTGGTTGCGATTAGCCCTGCGCTGTATTTTTTAAGTGTCTCTCGGTCAATCCGCGGTTTATAATAATAGCCCTCAACATAAGAAAGTGACGACAATTTAATAAGATTTTTATATCCTTCTTCGGATTTTGCCAAGAGTACTTGATGGTATCTTGTTCGGTCTGTCCGGTCTTTCATGCCAGACGGGGCAATGTAGAACTCACACCCGATTATGGGCTTTATGCCTTGTTGCTTTGCGGTTTTGTAAAATTCCGGAACACCAAATAAGTTGCCATGATCGGTAATGGCGACGGCAGGCATTTCCAACGATTTCGCTTTGCCGATCAGGTTCTTGATTCGTGCAGCACCGTCTAACAAGGAGTATTGCGTATGACAGTGTAAATGACAAAATTCTGGCATATCAGGGATTGAATGAGAATGGTCAGGAGGATGGAAAGTTCGTGATTCTACATGGAATGTGCAAATGAAATGACCAATCATTTCGCAATAGGGCAGCCTTTCTTTTCTATAAAAGGTTATAAACAAATGTAAAAAAATGCAAAAATCAATTTACACTTGACACATCGTATTGCTTGCATTTAACTTGCGGCAAAACTTCCCACCATAATTCCGCTGTTGTCCCACAAATAAAACAAGACTGAGGTAATCCTAATGAACAAATTTCAGGAATTAAAAGGTATGGTAGATGCCTTAGAAAAAGACTTTAATGCGTTTTACGAGAAAGGCAATAAAGCTGCTGGAACCCGTATCCGCAAAGCGATGCAAGACCTGAAAGAAAAAGCACAAGAAATCCGTGCCGAAATTCAAAACATGAAGAACTCTGGTGAATAAGTGATTGGTGACTTCATTCGTGCCTTAAATTCATTGGTCGGAAGGTCTTTCTTCTGGCCATTTTTTTACCCTTAATGGCACCATCTTATTCTTGCTAAGCAGATAAAAGATAAGCACTTAGCAAGATCACAAAATTGTCACTCTTCTATCAACAAACAAATTTACACACAAAGTGAATCCATGAAAAAACCACTACACACCCTTTGCTTATTTCTAATTGCCGCTACGTCCCTTTATGCGCAAGACGCCCCAAAAACACCCCCAACCAATACATGGAAAAAGGACATGGGGGCTGCGCTTTCCATCACACAGTCCGGTTATAACAACTGGCAGGCAGGCGGGGTTAATACCTTGGCCGCCACCGCCTCTTTAGCTGGAAAATTCGACCATCTCAAGGGGAAAGTCATGCGCTCACATACTTTTAACCTTACGTATGGTCAGTTTAAACAAGGAGAATTGGAACTCCGAAAGGCAACGGACATCATTGCTTATTTGTTTAAAGTGGACTGGGAGACGGGTAAGAAGTTTAAGCCAACAGCTATCTTAGACTTCAAAACGCAATTTGCGCCAACGTACAAATATGATGATGTGAAAGGAACGAAGACCTTGGTTTCCGATTTATTTGCTCCCGCAGACCTTGTGGAGTCTATCGGTTATTCCTACGATCCAAGCCCTGCTTTTTCACAGACGGTGGGGATTGGTTTAAAACAACGAATTGTACGTGACCAAATGCTTAGAACCGCATGGGGATTAAAGGCCGAAGAGAATCTAAGGTCTGAAGCTGGATTGAATTTCCTAACGAAGTTCAATAAAAATCTCGCGACAAATGTGAATTACAAAAGCCAACTGAGCCTTTTCATGAGTTTCCGTCAGCCTTCAAAACCCGAAGCAGAGTGGGCGCCACTTACCCGTTGGGACAACCTCATTGCGATGAAGGTCAATAAATTGATTAATGTAAACTTTGAAGCGAACCTTGTTCATGATACGAATGTGAACAAAAAGGTCCAGTTTCGGGAAGTTCTTGCGATTGGGTTCTCGTACAAATTCTATTGATCTTAGAAATTATTTGGGGTTCAATCCCAAGGAGAGCATCAAAAAAAGCCTCGTTTTTATGCGAGGCTTTCTGCTTTAGAAACGGGTATCTAAATAAATGGGAAGCATTGCGCGCCAAGTAGGCCAATCGTGCCGCATATCCGTACCCCAAATTTCCAATTCATGCTTGATTTGCTTGCTGTGCAAGATGTCTGAAAGACGTTTAGAAGCCGCCGGATGTTCATAATCTCCGGAACCTGTTACCAGATGAATGTGGTTGCTATTGCGGATTTGGGACAAAATACCCTCGTCTGCTAAATTGGGCAAATAATGGGCTGGGGAGTTAAAATAAACATCGTCGTCAAAATAGCCAGAGGTATAGCTTGTAAGATCGTAGTCGCCACTCATCGCAATTACGCCATTGATGAGATCGGGACGTTTGAAGAACAAATTGGCAGAATGTAATGCCCCAAAAGAAGCTCCACAGGTGATAATGGGCGTTTCGGCACTGGTTCGATGACGTATGTACGGGATTACTTCGTTAAAAACATAGTCATTGAACTGCTGATGCCGTATAGATTTATGCCGAGGGTGCATGTTCCGATTTAACCAACTCTCGGAGTTGATGCTATTAATGGAATACACCTTCACTTTTCCGCTATTAATTTGCGATTCTAAAGCTCGGATGAGCAAAAAGCGCTCATACTCCAAATAATCGGCTGCGGCTGTTGGCAAGAGTAAAAGGGCAAAGCCCATGTAGCCGTATTCGGCGATTTCCATGTGCTTGTGCAAGGCTGGGCTATGCCAGCCATCTAAAAAACGGTTCATAAAGGTCGTGGGGTTTATTGCTTGATACGTTTTCTGTAAAGTACGAAATCGCTTCCGTAGATTCATCCTTACTCATTGCATTTGGCGTCAATTTCCCTTATCATCTAAAAAAAACAGAAAAATGTACCACGTTCCCCGAATCCCATCCGTAGATCAAATTGCTGTTGAAGCCCGCGCTGCCTCTTTTAAAAAGCGAAGCATCAAAAACGAGGCAAAAGAAGCCGCTTTGCGTTTGGCCATTTCGATGTGCGACCTCACAACGCTGGAGGGGATGGATACCCCCGGAAAAGTGCAGATGATGTGTCGCAAAGCCATTCAACCGTTGGTTGGAACCGATTTGCCCCACACGGCGGCGGTCTGTGTTTATCCAACAATGGTTCCCATTGCCAAAAAGGCGGTTGGTGATAGCGGCGTTCTGGTAGCTGCTGTAGCAACGGCCTTCCCAAGTGGTCAATCTTTCTTGAACATTCGGACACAAGAGGTGCGCCAAACAGTGGCCGCTGGCGCGGATGAAATTGATATGGTCATTTCCCGCGGCTCGCTTTTGGCCGGAGATTATACCTATGTATTCGATGAAATTGCGGCATTTAAAGAAGCATGTGGCACAGCCCACCTAAAAGTCATCCTCGAAACAGGAGAATTACAAACTTTAGACCTTGTGCGGAAAGCCTCGCAAATTGCGATTGATGCAGGAGCAGACTTCATCAAGACTTCTACCGGAAAAGTACAGCCTGCCGCAACCATGCCCGTAACGCTCGTAATGCTGGAAACCATCCGCGATCACTTCCTGAAAACCGGAAAAATGGTTGGGATGAAGCCTGCGGGTGGGATCAGAACCGCCAAAGAGGCTTGGCACTATTTGGTCATGGTGAAGGAAACCCTTGGTGATGCGTGGCTAAGCCCAAATTGGTTCCGGTTTGGTGCTTCTTCCTTAGTGAATGACTTGCTTATGCAATACCAAAAACTTAAATCCGGCTCATACCAATCTATGGACTATTTTAGCTTAGACTAATTGAGTTTTTAGCATTGGCTTCGGTAGTTTTAGTGGTTAGTTTTAAGTGGTTTGGTGGTTATTTTTCAAACACTCTTGCATTGGTTAAGCACAACCAACCAGCGCTACCTTCATCGTAGGTAAATGCCCCCAAAGGGACTAAATCCAGATCGTCAGGAAGTATCCTGCTCGTCAGAGCAGTGACTTCAAGCAACCAAAAGAACGATGAACGCCGTATTAACGCCGAACTTGAGGGAGGATAAGAGGTACGTAAAACAAGGGCTTTAGCCCTGAATGGTGGCAAAACATACATGCTGTGCATTGGAAACGGACTTTCTTCAAATAAAACACTGCTGGGGCTTAGCACCCCCATCACGTACGTTACTCCAAAACCAAAAACAACGCCCCATAACCGGATACTTCTATCGAGAGTACGTTTTGTGCAATGGCGTGTTTGGATCCCGTGACGGCATTGGTGGCTTGGTTAAAGGAAAGCGCATTTGGCAGCGGGATAGACAAGGTCTGCGTTTCGCTATTTTTATTCAGTACCACCAAAACACGTTGGTTAAAATCTGACCTCAAAAAGGCGAACGTGTTTTTATCGGCCTGAAGCGTCATAAAATCGCCGTATCGGAGTGCGGGAAGTTTCCGCCTTAGACCCATAATACCTTCGGTGTCCTTGAGTAGTTGCACTTCATTGGGGTTGAGGTTTGGCTCAAAGCGCATCATCCGGCGGTTATCAGGATCACTTGAGCCAGCCATCCCGATCTCATCGCCATAATACAAGGTCGGGATACCCGGAATAGCCATCATATAAGCCATATACAAGGCCAATTTGCGGTAACTTTCGGGATGATCGGCTTGTGGTTGGTCAAACCACGCCCTTCTTCCGGCATCATCGGCATCCAATTTCATATCACCATCAGCATAAGACATATAGCGGACTTGATCGTGGCTATCCATCAGGTTGCCCATCAAATGATTAGGGCCGTAAGTGGCTTGGGTGGCATCCAACTCCGAGGCCAGCAGCCCAAAATCTGCATCAGGCGTAAGGAAAATGGCACGTGCACGGTAATATAGATTGAAGTTAAACTGCGCATCCAATTGCCCACGATTTACATAGGATTTAATGAGGTCGTAACTTCCGAACGTTTCGCCAATTTGAAACAAACGTTTGCCGGACACGATTTCATACGCCCTGATTTTCTGCGTGAGGGCACGCCAGAACGCATTTGGGACGTGTTTTACGGCGTCTTGACGGAACCCATCCACACCCGTTTCTCGGATCCAGAACAGGGCATTTTCCGCAACAGCATCTATGGCTTCTGGACTGTCTATGAAGTTAAAGGTGGGCAAGAAGGTATCGAACCAAGTTGTGAGGCGATGTTCGTCCCACAGTTCAATATTTTTCCGTCCATCTGGGAGGTAAAGACTTCCAAACCAAGAAGGATTTTGCTTGACCCAAGGGTGGTTTTGGTGGACGTGGTGGGCCACAAAGTCTAAAATAACCTTCATTCCCTTGGCATGTGCCTTTTGAACAACCGTCCGAAGGAGGTTAAGCGTTCCAAAGCGGTCTTCCACTTTCTCCAAATTCACGGGCCAATACCCATGATAAGCCGTGAATTTTGAACCACTTACGGTAGATTTTCCCCAAGAACCTTCGGCATTGTCTATCACTGGAGATAACCAAAGTACATTTACCCCAAGTTTTTCAAAGTAGCCAGACTCCAACTTACTTAGCACACCCTTTAAATCCCCTCCCAAATAATTGACCTCCGGGCGCAGAGAGTCCCCAATAACAGGCCGATTGTTGCTGGGATCGCCATCTTTAAAACGATCTATCATCAAGGAATACATACTGGCGTCTTGCCAAATAAAGGGGGAATCGTTGTTCCTCGGCCTGCCATAATGCAAAAAAACCTCTTTAATGGGCGTTGTAAGACCATTTTGTGTTACAGCTATGCGGAGAAGTTGGTTTGTAGCAATGTCATCGGTTGGAAGGTTGATGGTAATCGTCCGATTTTCGATGGTGATCTGGGAAACTGGGATTTGACGATTATCCAAAAGAGCTACAACATGTTGTTTTTGAAGAGCTTCCATTTCGCCTTCACGCTCAAAAATAAAGCTCAACTTTGTACCCGTAGCCATTTTTTGCCACTTCCCAACATGCAAATAGGTTTTGGTGGCATGTCTAAGCGGTACGCGGAGAATCGAATTAAACCCACCAAATCCATTGGGTGCTTTTTCAGGATTTGTGGGATCCAGTACCTCTTCTCCATCCACATAAAATTTATACTCATAACTTCCAGCGTCTAAAGGAACGGTTATCCCATAAACACCATCACCGTCGGGATCGGTCAAGGGCAAGGATTCGCGATTCCAGCCATTAAAAGATCCAAAAAGGGTAATTTTTTGGGGTAGGGAGGTTGGCGTAAATCGGAAGACATTTGTAGGCTTGATGTTCACAAGGACGGGTAAATCGTATCGGTAGCTACCCTCTTTGATGGAAATGATTCGGAACCCTTCAGCTTCTTCAGTAGCGGAAAAAGTGACTTGTTGCCGAGCATCTATGCTTACACGAATCCCTTTTGGCGGAGAGAACGCGGGTTTGTAGCGGGGTAAATAATAGAGATCGGAAATTGGAACAGTAACGGATTCACCCACCGTCAAGTTTAGAACATCAAATGGATCACGAATTTGAGCAAATACAAAAGAATTGCCGATTAGTAAAACCAGCAGGGTACAGATGGATTTTAGTCGCATGGTTCAAATGAATTGGGTGGTTCGCATTGCGCTAATTGGACATCAAACGGTCGTAGGTATTGGCTCTGCCGGAGTCCACTTTTATTAAAATACTGTACGCACGGCTCGAAAAAGGGGAATTTTCAAAGATGGAGACCAATTCTTGAGACTTCATGGTGAAAAACATTTCAAAGGTATGTTTGCGCGTACTCTCTTGGCTAAGCTGCTCCAATTGCGTTAAGGTTTCCAAAACACGTTGCCGCGAAGAACTGGGGTTTTGGATAAAGTGGTCTAAACCATTAAAATGATAATCATAGGAGGCTTGTCGAAGTGGCCTCATTCGTGGATCAAGAATTTCTTGAATCAAGACCCCGCGCGACCGCTCCGTTCCGCCATATTGCCAACCAGCCCCACCTTGTGTTTGTGCAAGTTCCACAATTCGGCGTGCTTTCTCAAAATATGGCGTACCACCCAATTCCGAGAAGGCATCAAAATCGTATCCCAAGATCAAAAACGCATAATAATCCAAGACCGAAGCAAGCGGATCAAAGCGGTTCGGATCAAAAACAATGGCTTGGTTGGGCACATAGGAAAATGCCCAAGCATTGTCCACAATCTTAAGGGAAGTGGTCTCGGTAGCGGATTGGTAAATGGGCCTACTTGCGGTCACATCTAAGGTAACCTCAAATTTATCAATACCTTGCGCCTTTGTAAATGTAAGTCCAAATGAACAGGAAATTCTTTCGTCTTTTTCAAACCGCTCCTCCGTCCATACACGATCGTTCAGATATTGCTCTAATGTAGTT
Source organism: Rhodothermia bacterium (assembly GCA_017303715.1). Lineage (GTDB taxonomy): Bacteria > Bacteroidota > Rhodothermia > Rhodothermales > UBA2364 > UBA2364. Next base: position 20,892 of record JAFLBZ010000007.1, read on the forward strand.
TGCATGTCTCGCAGGAAGTTAAAATCGTTCCCTTGTAGCAAGTTATAGTTCACAGAAACACTGCAACGCATCTCTTGTGCTGCTACCCGGTGAGAGGTCAGCAACAAGAGCATCATAAAAATAAGGCGTGGACTGTTTCGCAAGCGGAAATTTTGGTACATTGTGTCGGGCTTTATGTGGTCGTAATGTTCATGTATTTGTGTAGATTGTAGCCCAAACTTCATAAGTTAATGCAGAAACTTAAAGGAATTTACGGATATGAAAGACAAATCTTTGTGTAAAACGTTATTCAAAACGCCTCTTGTCTGGTTGTTGTTCCTCATCCCGCATGTTTTACATACCCAACCACTCTACGGCTCTGTTCGGAGCTTGGGCATTGGCGGGGCTGGTGTCGCTTTGGTAGGAGAAACCTCCGGAAGGCTCAATCCAGCGGGACTAGGGGAAGCCCGTGAGAAGCAAGTAACGTTCGCTGCCGCACAAGGCTACGGCTTGTCGGAACTTCGTCAAGGCCAGATTTCGGCCAATATGCCCCTTAAAACAATGGCCATCGGTATGCACGTAACCACCTTTGGCTATGAGGCTTACCGCGAAACTGCTTTCCAACTTAATGCCGCAAAAGGATTTGGCTTTGGGTCGAAGCGGAAATTCTATCTGGGTGCATCTGTTCAGTACCAAACCTTAAACATTCCCAATTATGGTAACGGAGGGGCTTTGGCGGTTTCGCTCGGCGGACTTACCGCGCTGACCGACCGCACGACCTTGGGATTTCGGATGTCAAACATCAACAAAGGGGCATATGCCAATGGCGAGGAACTGCCCCGGAACTTGGCCATTGGATTGGCCTATAAACCGCTCCCTGATGTTCGATTTTTATTGGATGCCGAGAAAGACGTTCGGTTTCCCGTTTCCATTCGAGGTGGATTTGAGTTTAGTCCCGTTAAGTCCATAACTCTACGCTCCGGTTTTTCGACCGCGCCAGTGCGCTATTCTGCAGGCGTTGGCTTCAAAGCCGGACGATTAGGCGCAGATGCCGCTTTTGAACGCCATGAAACTTTAGGATGGACGCCCGGCGTTGGTCTTTCGGTTGGTCTATGATTTGTGAAGCCCTTAAATGATAGCTTATCATGTTGTTTTTTAATAAATTACACCAAATTCGTTTTTGGCAAATAGTGATTCTGCTTGGCTTTATCCTTGTAGGAAACCCCTCCAAAGTTTTTGCGCAAGACCGAGACTCTACCGAGGTGGAGCCAGACCTTGAGTCGGTATTAGAGGATGCAAATGACAGCGAAGGTATCCAAGAAGGTCTGCTCGAAATCTTAACAGAACTAAAAGAAAACCCTTTAGAAATCAATTCTGCTACAGCCGCCGAGTTTGCACAGATTCCGTATTTAGGTGCGGTCTTGGCGCAAGCGATTGTGGCCTATCGTGATCTAAACGGGCCATATAATGCCATTCCTGAACTCCAAAATGTTCAAGGCATGACCTTCGAAATCTTCTTAAACATCCGGCCCTACATTACTATTGGTGAAAAGCTTGAGACTGGACGTAAAACACCACCTAAATACCCACTCGTCCCTTCTTTCAAAACCGTTACTCAAGGAATGCGATACGATCTTATTCAGCGTTCCAGCAGACGTTTAGACCTTGGGCCGGGCTACGACCCCGAAAAAGAAGGAACCCGTTATCTCGGAAGCCCGTATCGAATGGTGACCCGTTTCAAAGCCTCTTATCGCAGAAATGTGAGCATCGCTCTCACCGCCGATAAAGATCCGGGAGAGTCCTTCGCGTGGAAACCCGATCAGAAAACGTATGGATACGATTACATCGCCGGACACGTCGCCATTCGGAATATGGGGCGCATTCGCTCTCTTGTCATTGGCGATTTTGTGACGGCGTTTGGACAAGGCGTGGCACAATGGCGTGGTTCAGGCTTTGGGAAAGGGACAGAGACTACGCGCTCTATTATCCGGCGAGGAGGCGGCATATTGGCCTATAGCTCTACAGATGAAAATCGCTTTTTCAGAGGAATTGGTGCCACCATCGCGCTCACACCAAACATTAATTTGTCTGCATTTGGTTCTATTCGTAACCGAGATGCTTCTGCTACACCCGATTCACTTTCGGAAGAGGAGCAAGCCGTGTTCTCTATTTATGAAAGCGGCTACCATAGAACAGAAACCGAATTGGCGAAAAAAGGATCGCTCAACGAAAAAACTGTTGGTGGCGCTTTAGAGTGGAAACACAAAAAAGGAATGATTGGTGGAACCGGTTATTATGTTCAATTTGGACAACCGTTTTCCCAAAATGATGATGCCTATAAATATTTCTCTTTTACAGGAAAAGAATCATCTCAATTTAGCCTTTATTTCAATCAAACTTTAGGAAAATTGTATGGTTTTGGCGAAATAAGTCGGGATGGAAATGGGACTTTGGGGGGATTAGGTGGCATTTTTTTCAGGATGAATCCGGGGGTCGAAACCTTGGTGCTTGTTCGTCACTTTTCCCCTCAATTTAATAGTATTTATGGCTATGCTTTTGGCGAAAGAGCCGGTGAAACCAATAACGAAAAAGGGATTTATACCGGCCTAAAAATAAAACTTAACCGAAATTGGACAGCCTCTGCATATTTTGATCAATTTGAATTTCCGTGGTTGCGCTTTGGGGTTTATCGTCCAACAAAGGGCTATGAAGCCTTGGTAAAACTGGATTACGTCCCGCGCAGGTGGCTTAAAACCTATTTACAATTCAAGACAGAGACCAAAGAAGAGGCCACCAAAATTCCGAGTGGGAGAAACCAATTATTGCCCGGTATTGCGCCTCAAAATCGGCAAACGGCACGCCTTAACCTTGAATATGACTTTAGCAAAACTTTGCGAACAAGGAGCCGTTTAGACGTTTCACATTATAAATTTGATCAAGAACCCTCAGCTTTTGGTTTTTTGATGTATCAAGACGCACGCTGGGTGGTCACACCCAAGGTACAGGTGGATGCCCGCCTTGCCATGTTCCAGACAGACAACTATGATGCCCGCGTGTATTCCTTTGAAAACGATGCCTTGTATGTACTTTCTAATCCCTCATTTTCAGGACTTGGGCAGCGTGCCTATATTCTTTTAAAAATTACCCCTTTTGAGGGAATTGACCTTTGGTTCAAATATGGCAGTACCCGCTACGAACACCGCAACACCGTAAGTTCTGGATTAGATGAAGTTGCCGGAAACCGTTTGCGAGATGTGAATGCACAAATTCGCTGGCGTTTCTAAAGTGATTTGTTGCAATCGTTATGTTCCGTTATATTCCCGTATTTTTGATTGCTACAACAGGTGCAATGGCGTGGTTTGTAGGCGCACAGACTACGCTTCCTTATTTTATTTATACTTCGTGGATGGCTACCCTCTTAATGGGACTGGCTTGGTGGAAAGGTGAACTTTGGAATACAAAAACCGTCCTTATTTTTGGCATAATTTTTAGGATTGTTTTAGTCCCTGTTTTGCCAAGTTTATCGGATGATGGCTTTCGATTTATATGGGATGGCTGGCTACAATGGCAAGGAATAAATCCATTTATGTACCAGCCCAACCATTCCGAATTAGCCATTTTCCACTCCCTCGATCTGTACAAAAACTTAAATTCAGCAACGTATTTTACGGTTTATCCCCCTGTTTCACAAATCATTTTTGCTTTGGGTGGGCTCTTTTATCCGTTTGGATGGATGGTGGCGTATGTGGTGATTAAACTTCTTTTTGTCGGAATAGAATGTTTGGGGGTTTTCCTCCTCTCTCGGATGGTGCAGCCCAAAGCCCTTTTGCTTTATGCTTGGAATCCCTTGGTCTTGGTTGAAGTTGCTGGACAACCACATAACGAAGCCCTCTTGGTGACTTGGTTGATTGGAACGATTTGGGCATTACAAAATGATCGTCCTAAAACCGCTTTGGTCTTGATCACATTGGCCATGTGGACCAAGTTGTATCCGGCATTGCTCATCCCATTTGTGCTTAACCGAACAGGCTGGCGTTATGTCTGGGTTCCTATTTCGGTTGGATTCTTGCTTTTGCTCCCGTACTACCATCCAGACTTCTTCACAAACATTCGTGCCTCGATCAATTTATACACACAGCAATTTGAGTTTGGAGCTGGACTTTATTATATGCTCAAAGAATGGGGACGTTTACTCATGGGGCACGAAGAAAGCAAGGCATTGGGACCTTTTCTTCAGATGATTTTTCTCTCAACGGTTCTTTGGTTTTGGGTTCAGGATGTTGCGCGTAGAAAATCGCTCTCTGCTCTGACTTACCTGACCATTGGCATGTTTTTACTCACCGCAACCACCGTCCATCCGTGGTATTTCTTGGGACTGTTTGCGATGATTCCCTTTTTATCCGATATAAAATTTGAAGACAAGCACGCATCCCCTATTCCAATGCTGTACAAAGGTGCAAGCCCACCGTGGCACTGGATTTGGCTGGGAAGCATGATGACAGGAAATTACTTTTTTTACCTCACCCAAAACCAATGGCCGTGGGTCTTTTGGGGCTGGGTGGGCTGGCTCGTTTTGTTGTGTCTCCTTTCCATCTATGGCTGGATGAAGCAAATCCACGTTGTTCGGGCAGAGAACAAATACGAAAAGATCAAGCACCTTTTTCCAAACACAACGCAACCACTAAAGGTTTTAGACCTGGGTAGTGGCGAAGGATTTTTAGGTGCTTGGATTCAACAAAAAATACAAGCAGAAGTAACACTTACCGATGTGCTCAACTTAAACCGGACACAACTTCCGTTTTTTCAATATGATGGCCAAAATCTTCCGTTTGAAGACAAGTGTTTTGAGGTGACGGTACTGTCTTTTGTACTCCACCATTGCGAAGACCAAGCCCAAGTGTTTAACGAGGTGGTGCGGGTTACACAAAAGCAGATTATAATTCTGGAATCGGTTTATCATACGGCGTATGACCTAAAGCAACTGACCTTCTTAGACAAACTCGCCAATCGGATCCGTTCAGGCGGCCTCATGACACAACAGGAAGAATTTCTGAACTTCCGAACGGTACAAGGATGGTATTCTTTTTTTAAAGATTATCCCGTTCGCATCAAAGAAGTGCAGCAAAATGGGCTTTTCTTGCATCAACAAGCTGTCTTTTCGTTGGAAGTGCGTAATTAGGACACACAAAAAAAGCGCCTTTGGGGCGCTTTGGTATCCAGTACGGGAATCGAACCCGTGTTGCCGCCGTGAAAGGGCGGAGTCCTAACCGCTAGACGAACTGGACATCTCAAAAATGGGGAGGATGATGGGTTTCGAACCCACGACCTCAAGAGCCACAATCTTGCGCTCTAACCTACTGAGCTACACCCTCCATTTTTTAGAGAAAAGAATTTAGCAATTCCAATGGCACTTATCAAGAGGTGAACAAGGATTTTAACATCCTTTCATGGTTTTTTTGGTAAAAGTGTAATACTACCGAATAATTGCGACCTTTCCAACTGCACGCTCACCATTTATTTGGTTAAGGGCCACCACAAAATAAACGCCGGACGGAACCAAATTCCCCGCATCGTCACGTCCGTTCCACAACACCCGTCCGCCGTATCCATTAAATCGTGTGATTAAAGTGCCTGCGGCGTTTAAAATACGGATTTCATTTTCATTGGTTAGGTTTTGGATATAGATATTGGGCAAAACGCCGCCTTCCGCCTTCGCAACAACGGGCGAAACCCGCAAGATAGAGAGTTCTGGTAGTGGTCTCGAAGCATCACTTTGGAAACTGATCAACCCTAAATCCGTGGCAAAATAAATTCTTCCGGTACTATCATCAATGGCCAAAGCCGAGACGTTATTGGTAAAAAGTGGGGAATTGTCTTTGGTATATTGGTACAGGACTTCGTAGGTTTCTGCATTCATCACCCAGACGCCTTCGGTTGTTGCAATCCAAAGACGGTTTGCAGCATCCACCGCCATATCGTTCACAAAAGCTTCTCGGAGGACATAAGCGCCATCCCTTGCCGGCCAGTTCGGATCGGAGTCGGTGGCTAAATTGCCAAATACAAATACTGTCAGCCCTCTACTTGTTCCGATCCAAATACCGCCTTTCCGGTCTTCACAGATGGCACGGACTTGTGCCGAGGGCAAGCCCTTTCCGTCGGAGCGTTTCCCAGTCCAATACCGAATTTTATCATCTGCGGTGTTATTTGGGGTGTTTTTGGTGTCCATAACCATCACGCCGCCTTCGTAAAACAATAAAATCCATTTTTTACCGAAGGAATCCACAAAAACCCGTGTAAAATCGCCCTCAATTTGTTGTCCATTTTGATCAAAAAACGAATTCAACCCCGTCCATTGTCCACCTACCGATCGAACGTGCAGTCTGGGTACAGACAAAAAATTGGACATCCATAGCGTACCGTCCTGCTCGGAGTCCATCCCACCAATTCGGATATCCCCCGGAAAGTTAGGAATTGCCCTTAGTGAACTATTGGTATCGTTATACAAGGTTGTTTGCCCATTCTCCTGAATTTGCAACAATCCAACCCCAATCCGAGAAGAAGCTGTCCAGATATTGCCCTTGGTATCCACATGCACACGGTCAAACGAAGTTTTGTTTTTCAAGTCGGTAACGACGGCATTCGGGTAATTTTCCCATGTTGCATTGGATTTCAGTTGGTAAAGCGTCCCTTTTAGATCGGCAAAAGCAGCGGCATATAGATTCCCGTTTCCATCACTTTCTAAATCTGCAAAAAGTTGCCAATAAGGCCCGTTAGGAACGATGGTGCGAGTAGGCTTTTCTTCGGAACTGCCGGAGTTTGGGAAATTGGTAAACTGTGCCAGACCACTTGTACGATCGCCACTCCAGAGGGAGCCGTCCTTGCTTGGTATGCCTACAGTTAGGTCTAAATAACCCGAATAGCGAATAAGAACACGCTGGCCGTCTGGACGTAAAACCACATGCCAAAAGGGTGTGGTGACAACCAAGTGATCGTTTGCAGACACCATTCTACGAACCTCGCCCGCAATAAATCCTTGCTTTTCCCATCCAGATTGGCCAAGAGCATAGCCGTCTGTCTTGGTGCCAATAAAAAAGTTTTGTCCTAAGTGCCCCAATGTATTTACATTTTGGATTCGCTGATCCAACGTCCATTGAGCGGGTTCTCGTAAGTTCGTACCGCTTAACGGTGCATAGGCCACACCTCGCTCTAAAGCCACCCAAATTCCTTTTTGACCACTTGGGAGGGTATGTACCAGCATATCATTGACCCGTAAACCAGCAGTTAAATTGCCAAATTGGGTATAAGAATCTCGGATTTCACTTTTATTGGCATCAAAGACCACCAATCCAAAGGCTGTGGCGATCAGGACGGAATCCCCCTGCATTTTGATCCGTCCAATGGAGCGGTTGGAAAATTGGGTTGCGCGTGCAATATCTCGAAAGGTACGAACACTTTTATTGGTTAAGTCGTAGCGATCCAAAGCCCCGTCTTCATACCCAATCCAAAGTACATTTTGGCGGTTGTCAAAGGCAAGGGCGTTGGGATTCAAGGTGTGTAATCCTTCTACAGTCGTCACCCGATTGATTTCTCCGGTTGCGATGGTATAGCCGAAAATACCGCCTTGTGTTGCTGTCCAAATAACCGAGCCGGTATCGGCCACATCGTTGACTTGACGCATCGAGGTGTGTGCCTGCCAACTTCCGATTTGAGAAAAGGCAAATTGTACCATTAAACTCGGTATTACCCAGCCGAATTTGAGAAAATTAAAGGTGCGCATAACGTTATTGGTCCTTGGTTATCTCCCCGATAAACAGGGATTTGTAATAAAAAAATCAGGGTGTAACCAATTACAATCAATAAGAACGATTAGGTTTATATGGATGTGGAAGCAAAAGTTTCGATGGTCTTCAACAAATTCACCATTTCGATAGCAGAAACTGCGGCTTCGGCTCCTTTGTTCCCAGCTTTGGTTCCGGCCCGTTCGATCGCTTGTTCTATGGATTCGGTGGTAATCACACCAAATAAAATCGGGATTCCAGTTTGCAAGGAGACGTTTCCGATTTGCGCGGATTGTCCGGCCACAAGGTCGTAGTGTGAAGTGGCGCCACGAATAACCGCACCAAGACAAATAATGGCATCAAATTGCTTGGTTTCGGCCATTTTTTGTGCAACCAAGGGAATTTCGTATGCGCCCGGACAATGGGAAATGGTTATGTTTTTTGGGTTTACACCATGACGCTCTAAAACATCTACAGCCCCTTCAAGAAGTTTATCCGTAATAAAATGGTTAAAGCGAGAAACCACCAATCCAAATCGGTGATCGGTAGCAATTAAATTTCCGACAAGTTTGTTCATACCTTTATGAAAATCATGGATGGATCAGTAAACCAAAAAATACCAGCATACGCCGCCAAATCAAACCCAATTCATGACGAAGTTGGACAAATGCCAAGGCCCTTTGGGAAAAACCATGTCTATGTGGATGCTTGGTGGATTTATACCAAGTTTACAACCCGTAGGCTGGATAGGCCGTATTTTATTTCTTTTGTTATAAAGAACGCTTTAAACCAGATTTCTTTTGGAAACGCCCCAAATCGCACCAGCCCACGTTCCGTCTATTGTCTCGGAAGAAGTGCGCGCCTATAAAGTTAATGCAAAAAACCTATTCCTCCCACTTTTTTTTAGCGCCATAGCCTTTGGGATTGTCACTTGGCTCACCTATGTCCCTGGCATGTGGAGCAACTTGTTACAGGTATTTAAACCTTGGCTTTTGGTGGCCGCACTCGTAACGGTTTCTACACGGGTTTTGCTTGGCGCAATACGCATCAACTTGGTTTCGCACGGACGGATTCCTTTTATACCTGCGATACGCACCCAGTTGGTTTGGGATTTTTACGCAAATATAACCCCATCTGTAATCGGCGGGACGCCTTTTGCAGCCCTTTATATGAACAAAGATCAACGGGTTCCTTTAGGCGAAGCATCGGGTATCATGATGTTTCTCATGCTTTTAGACCAAATTTGGTTTGCCGTTTCTATCCTCATCATGCTTGTGGCTTCTTTGTATGTAGAGATCATTCCGGCTTCGATTGGGAGCATTGGCGAGGGAGCGATTTCGCTTTATTTTTTGGTGATTATGGGCTGGGCAGCCATTTTTGCTTATGCAACTTTGGTTCGGCCTCAAATTTTAGAATGGACTATTGGCAAATTGTTTTCGTTACCGTTTCTGAGGCGTTTTAAAGGACGGGCAGATCGAGAGATGGAGAGTTTGCAGGCACGAGCCGCGATTATTCGCAAAGAAAAGCCTATCTTTTTTGTAAAGGGCGTACTTCTAACGGCTTCATTATGGGTCTGCCGGTACTTTTTGCTTTTGTTTGTAGTAATGAGCATTACCGATGTGTATAACCCTGTTCAGATCATTTTTCGTGCAATGGCGATCTTACTTAGCTACATTATCATGCCTACGCCGGGTGGTGCTGGAGGAATCGAGGCCGCTTATACCGTTTTTATGACACCCTTATTAGGTGCGGCCTTTGTAGCGCCCACACTGTTTGCTTGGCGCTTTATCGGTTTCTATATATTTATTATCATTGGTGTTTTTCTTACGACCAAAACCATGGGCGAAAGTTCCTTACGCAAAAACCAAGACGAGTAGATCGGGCAAAAAAGCAGCAAACATGTATCGAAATCTCCTTGAAAGACGAAATGAAGTTTCCCGCTTTAAATTAACGGACATACATCCACAACTCAAATTCGGTACCGCAAGCGATCGCTATGCCGCTTGGATTGGGCAGGTATATTCGGAGGTGTGGCGAGACCAGATCGAAACCCGTTCCAAGAAGTTGGGGACGGGTACTTTTACAGAGCGTACCCTTCCCGTAGCATCCGTTACCGAGTATTTCCAACATTTTTCGACCTTAGAAACGGATTTTACGTTTTACCGCACCCTTTTGGAACCCAATGGCACGCCAACATCGGTTTTCTACAATTTGCGTCAATACGCTGAACAAGCACCGCCAGAAGCAAAATTCTTGGTAAAAGCACCCCAACAATTTTTTGCACGTGTCTTAAGACGTTCTCGCAAAGGCGAGCCGGTCTTCTATGAGAAAAACCCCAATTTTTTAGATGCTGTACTGTATAACAAACTTTTCTTAACGCCTTTGTGCGAAATCTTGGGCAATCGCTTGGTGGGTGTCCTACTCCAACAAGAATACCAGCGCAAGACCGAATCGCCTTTGCCTGCCGAGTTTGTCGCGGAATTGGATGCTTTTTTTCGGGAAATTAACTTAGACGTACAACACCATATCGAAATCCGTTCGGAGCATTTGCTTCTTCCGGCCTATTTTGACCTGCTACATCGTCATGGAATAGGATTTGTTTTTAGTCATTGGACGTATTTACCCCCCATCCGGACGCAATGGGATCGCTGTGGGCATTTCTTTTCGGCAAAAGATGATCAGGTGATCTTAAGATTGCTTACCCCGCTTCAAATGAATTATGCGGAAGCGTTTCGATTGGCTTATCCCTTTGAAAAAGCCGTTCCAGAACTTTCCGAAACAGTTGGCGCAGCCATGATGGTCAATGAAGCAACAGCTTTGGCCTATCAAGCCATCTCAAACCGAAAGGTTTTGCACGTTGTCGCCAATAACCGAGCTTGGGGGAACTCACCTTCCTTGAACCAAGCCATTGCGAACCGATTTTTAGACTTTGCCGAGAAGAAAAGTGCTTAGTGTTGACCTTAATCTCGACCTTTAAAGGTGATCGTAAACATGTAAAATTCCGACCTAAGTAGTTGAGGCGTTACGGAAGTCCCATCTGCTGTTTCTGGTTGCGGCTTATAGAGGCGGATGAATGGGATATTCAGCCTGCTGTGTACGGATATAATTAAAGACTTTATTCTTATGCCAGCGGCTCCACCAGCTACAAATCCTTGATAAAAATAGGGCCGTTCGTATGTTTTGTCAAATGCAGGGGCACTTGTCCGAACGGTTTCACCCTTTATTGAAAGTGGTATGGCGAGAAACATGCCTCCCTCAAGTCCAACAAAAATAATGTGTCCTAATGAAACATGTCCTACATAATGTGCTTCGACATTCGTCATAGCGAGGGATTTATACCCATCATGATATTGGGTCTTAACGGATTGGTGGGTGAGGAGTAACATCTTAGCACCTTGGCCATGTCCATGAAGACGAAAACTCGTTTTTGCAATACCAGCTTGAAAAGCACGGGCATCGGTATAATTTCCTTCATTTTCGTTGTCAAATTGAACTGTTTTGCCGGAAGCACCAATAAAGGAGAGGCCCTCAGCATCCTCTTCTAAGTACCATTGTGCTTTTAAGGGTACTGTTATAAAACAGAAAAGGATCGAAAGGTGGAATAGGGTTTTCATGATAATGGCAGATTAGCGGTAGAAACGGATGCCTTTGGAGACGGGTTACACAGAACACCATATCCTTGTTGGCCGATTTGGTTGATGGCATAATAAGAATATGCAAACAATTTTACAACTTCTTTAAAAATTTACTCTCATCTCTTACCCTAAGCAAAAGTTGGTTATATCAATGCCGGCGGTAAGATGTTTTGGGGTTTTTCTGGCTATTTTATGATCTCCGAGAAAATCATGTACTACGATGCTTCAATCTGTCAAGATCGAACGCTTGTCTGGATAAATGTTATTGGATAAATGAAACCAAAGCCTGCTGACGAATTTTCTAAGACTCAACCTACCATACGAGAGTATTGGAGACCATCGCGTGATTGCTTAACTGGAAATAAAGACAATTCAAGGGAGACGATTGCTTTAGTAATAACTACTTTAGGTCTGTAATCCTCCCAAACCAAAAGAGTGCCTCCTGCATAAAACAGAAGACACTCTTTATTAATAATTTCTTTATCGTCAGAAGCTGGCCTTATGGCTGAACATAGGCGACCGTTTTGGGGGTTGTCTTCACCTCTGCCTTTGCTTTGGTAACGGTTTCTACCTTTTTTTCAGGTGCTTTAACCGCCGTTGCACCATGTCCACCCGTACCAATGAACGGTGCGATGATCAATGCAACGATAGAAGACAATTTGATCAAGATGTTCATCGAAGGGCCAGAGGTGTCCTTAAACGGATCACCTACAGTATCGCCAGTAACGGCTGCTTTGTGTGGTTCCGATTTTTTATAGTACATTTGACCGTCAATTTCTACTCCTTTCTCGAAGGATTTTTTTGCGTTGTCCCAAGCACCACCGGCATTAGATTGGAAAATAGCCCACAACACACCCGAGACGGTTACACCAGCCATATAACCGCCCAAGGGTTCAGGCCCCATCAGAAAACCAACGATGAGCGGCGTAACGATGGCAATCATTCCCGGAATCATCATTTCACGAAGTGCAGCTTGTGTAGAAATTTCCACACAACGGCCATATTCAGGCTCACCCGTACCTTCCATAATGCCTGGGATTTCACGGAATTGACGACGCACTTCTTTTACCATCTCCATGGCGGCTTTCCCTACGGAGTTCATCGCAAAAGCAGAAAAGACCACCGGAATCATCCCGCCCACAAAAAGCGCAGCCAAAACATCCGCTTTAAAGATGTTGATACCATCAATGCCCGTAACATTTACATATGCCGCAAAGAGGGCCAAAGCGGTAAGCGCCGCAGAAGCAATCGCAAATCCTTTTCCGATGGCGGCAGTGGTATTGCCCACCGAGTCGAGAATATCTGTACGACCACGCACCTCTTCTGGCAATTCGCTCATTTCGGCAATCCCACCCGCATTATCCGCAATCGGACCGAACGCATCAATCGCAAGTTGCATGGCCGTGGTGGCCATCATAGCAGATGCGGCAATCGCAACCCCATAAAAACCTGCGAGGGCGTAAGCGGCCCAAATAGCGCCGGCAAACAAAATGATGGGATAGGCGGTGGAGATCATCCCCGTGGCAAGTCCGGCAATAATATTGGTTGCAGAGCCTGTACCAGAACGGTGAACAATGTCCATTACGGGTTTTTTGCCCAATCCTGTGTAATATTCCGTGATGAACGAGATCAATGCCCCTACGACAAGACCAACAACCACCGCAAAAAAGACATTCATGTTTGTCACGGTCATTAAGCCTTGGCCAAAGAAATCCATTTGCATTTCAGCAGGAAGCATCCACATGATCAAACCGTAACAAGCAACAGCCGTTAGACCAAGCGACACCCAGTTCCCACGGTTTAAGGCCGCTTGTACGGTATCGGTCGTTGCGTCGTCATCTTTTACATTCACCAACCACATCCCTATGATGGAGAACAAAATCCCCACGCCGGCAATGAGCATCGGCAGGAGAATCGGCGCAATCCCTCCAAAACTATCTTTAAGAATACCAGAGTCCCGGATCACGTAGTTCCCCAGTACCATTGACCCTAATACCGTAGCCACATACGAGCCGAACAAGTCGGCACCCATTCCGGCAACATCACCCACGTTATCACCTACGTTATCGGCGATGGTTGCTGGGTTACGAGGATCATCTTCGGGAATCCCAGCCTCCACTTTTCCCACCAAGTCTGCTCCAACATCTGCGGCTTTTGTATAAATCCCTCCCCCAACACGGGCAAAAAGTGCAATAGATTCGGCACCCAAGGAGAAGCCCGTAAGTACTTCAAGAACGCGGGTCATTTCTTCCACCGAACCCATTTGGCCGCCCATGAAGACATTGTAGAACACGATGAAAAGGGTACTAAGGCCCAAAACGGCCAAACCAGCAACCCCCAATCCCATCACCGATCCACCGGTGAACGAGACTTTCAGTGCCTTGGAAAGCGATGTCCGTGCAGCTTGCGTCGTCCGCACATTGGCGCGGGTTGCAATTCTCATTCCCACATTTCCGGCAGCGGCAGAAAAAACAGCCCCAATAACAAAGGCCACAATAATGAGCGGGGATGAAGTTTCGGGCATTTGTAAGGCCAATATGCCCAATAAAATACTTGCGACGACAACAAAAACCCCTAAGATTCGGTACTCGGCATGAAGAAAGGCCATAGCACCTTCAGAAATATGATCGGCGATCACTTTCATTTTAGGCTCGCCTGCATCTTGTTTGCCGACCCAGCCCCATTGGATGGCCATGTAAATGAGGCCAATGACCCCTAAAAGAGGTGGGACATACAAAAGAAATTCCATAATCAAATGGTGTTTGCGGTTAGATAATTAAGGTGAACAATACACTTTTGGCTCCACCCACTTTGCAAATGGAGTTACAAAAGGTTTAGACAAAGCAGGAAAAAGACTTATAATCTTACATTGTGAATTTGGAAAATAAACGCTTTTTATTCCATACACAGCAAGTAGATCGCTAAGATTCCACAAATTTGTACGTAAATGTCTTACACGAGGCCGTACTTTTCAAAGTTTGAGAGAAGACGACCATGGAGCCAGCCCTTGTTTTACCTGATAGAGGTGTACTTCGTACCATGCCTTTTTGGTGTTAAACTTCCGCACAAAATCCCATTCTTGCGGATCCAGCCGGAGTGGATAAGCAGATAGAAGGTATTTACCTCCCATTTTTTCAAATGCTTTGACGTCGAGCAACAAAGGAATTGGCTCCTCGACGGTATTTTTTAGCACGAAAAAGGGATTTTTTAACGATGCTGTTTTAGCGGGCAAGATATAGCACCTACTCCCCCAATCATCATAATAATGCCGCCATTTTTCGGAATGTGTCAATTCATTAGCGATAATGGTTCTGAAGTTTTTTTTGTACCCCGCTTCATAATTGTTTTGATAACTGTCTAAGGTGTGAAATCCATTGTACTGCGCAATGGCGGGATGTAAACCAACAGAAACCACTTTATACGTGGACGTCTGGCCGCCGCTCCACCTTTTTATGCCTGCCCAATCTTCTGTAGCAAAATAACCATCCCAAGAAGGGACAGCCGGGTTTTTGTGCTGTGGGTTGATCCAAGACACCACATTTTCCCGAAACATGGTATTTGTATCAAAAACCCATCCAAGTTGAAGCACTAAAAAGCCTTGTACAAGGCGGTAATAACTTGGCTTCCACCGCATCCAAATGTGTACCAAGAGGACAAGCCCCATAAGCCACAAGATTTGCCCCCCAAAAGCTATTCGGCTTGCATTAAAACTTTTAAAAAAACCTAACGTTTCTTTTATAGGGATCAAGCCCTCCCAAAACCAAAAGGCACCCCAAAACGAAAGAGCAAATTGGACAAGAAGTGCCCCCCTTATAATGCTGCACACTCCTCGTTCTTTTCTAAACACCCAGTAGGTGGCCAATAGCCCGATCAAGGTTATAAGGTGTGAACTTGGCGCATGATATTGCCCAAAGAGCATATGGAATGCTGCTTCTCTAAAGACGCCCCATAACGGATAATGTTGATAAGCAAGTTCCCATGTGGTTCGATGAGAAACAAACGTTTTATCAAACATATTCGCCAACAAATGAGAACTTTGGAGCAAGAAAACAAGCAAGACGGCTATACACGTAAAGACCAACCATCCCCGATTTGCCCGTTTTTTAAAGAACATCCAAGTCGTAAAAACGACCAGCCCACCCCAAACAAATACCCCAAACAACACAAAATGCGCTCCAGCCGCATATAAAATCCAACCAAAGAAAAAAGTCCATTTTTGACGTTTGGTAGGAGCCTCACGATTTAAAAGCGGTAGCGTAGCCCAAGTCAAATACGGTAACCCTGCCGTCGTCCAGCCAAAAAGCACATAATGAGGCAGAAAAGCAAATCCAAGAGCAATTAAAACCCAGTGTAGTTTTTGCCCTTCCAGGAAAACCTTAGCAAGACAATAAGTGCCCCATGCGGCCATACCATGAACTAAAAGTAGCGCCACAAAAAAAGCTATTCGATCCGAAAAAACAATAAAAAGCGCATTGATGAGATTAAAACCAGATAGATCTATAGCATTGCGCGGCAGACCATTCATCATCATGGGCAACTTAGCCTCGGAATCCCACCGAAACCATAGGCCGTTTTCGGTCAATAATTTACGCAGGGAAACATCCCCGTCTAAGGTATCGTGCAACACAACCCGAATTTCTGGGCCATGCCCAACTTGTAAAATCCAAAAAAGAAAAAAGCCTGCCCACAACCAAAAAACAGGGTTTTGCCAGAACGTTGATCTGCGTAGAAACAAGAAATCTATTTTTCTTTTCATCAAGAAATCAATTTTCATTTCATAATGAGTTATATGAAGCCAGAGACGGATTAAGTACAAAAGTACACAACTAACCTTTTTGCTGAACACCTAAAAATAAGCGGTGAGCAGGCCCTTGTACTGCCCAAAAACACAATTTCATGATTCATTTTGCGCAATCCAATTCTTTTGTGTATTTTGTTCTATCCGCTACCAACTGATTTTGCTACGTTCCTCCACGTCCAAGTTCGATAGAATGAACGCCAATGGACGATTTCTTCCGTCGCCATGTCTGTTCAGAAAAAAATCTCG
Source organism: Rhodothermia bacterium (assembly GCA_017303715.1). GTDB lineage: Bacteria > Bacteroidota > Rhodothermia > Rhodothermales > UBA2364 > UBA2364. Next base: position 37,331 of record JAFLBZ010000007.1, read on the forward strand.
AACGTCCAACTGCGTATCGCCACTTGGCAACACACACAATGGTTGGCCTCGTCCTCTATCAAGCGATTGGGGAAAAAATTAGATTTAAGATCAACAGACCTTCACAAGCGGGATCTGTCTGGTCAAAATTTGTCCCAATCCTCGTTCAAAGAGGCCGATCTTTCCGCCTCAAAATTAGACGGGGCAACTTTAGATGAAGTCCAGTTCTCAGACGCTAACCTTCAAGAAGCCTCGCTTACGGGTATTTCGGCGAAACGTGCGTTTTTTGAGAAAGCCAACTTGGTAGAAGCCAAATTGATCAATGCCGATGTTCAATTCTCAAATTTTGACTTTGCCCAACTTGATCGCTGCAATTTCGGTTCGGCAAATTTGCGCGGAAGCTCTTTCAAAAATGCCAGCCTTTGCCAAGTAGATCTACATGCATGTTTGATAGACCAGGCCAACTTGTCTAATGCTGATCTACGCGAGGCCAATTTATCGGGAATGGACCTCACGTCCGTAAACCTGATGGGGGCAAACTTAGAAAAAACAAACCTTACTGGCGCAAATCTAAGAGGTGCAAATCTTAAAAACACCAACCTTCATGGTGCTATCTTGACAGGCGTTAACCTACAGGGCGCCAATTTAGAGGGCGTCATTTTAGACGAAATCTCTTTGGTTAATGCAAACCTGATCGGAATAAATCTCAAGGGCGCACGCATCCAAAAGTCGGACTTTCGGGCCGCAAAACTCCACGACGCCAATCTATCGGGAGCGCTCATAAGCGGGACAGACCTCTCCTACGCCGAGTTTGAACGGGTAAACATGGCCGAATCGCTCTTGGAACATGTAACGTGTTATCGTACCCGATTTCGTGATGCCGTTTTCACCCAAGCACGGCTCAACCATTCCAATTTCCATAGTGCCGACCTCACGTATTGCAACATGGGTGGTGTCCGGTTCGCCTTTACCAACCTAAACGAAGCCAATTTGGAGGGCGCAAACCTACAGTCTTGTCACCTTTGGGGTGTTAGCTTAGAACAAGCCAATTTGGCACAGGCCGTGCTAACCAAATCGCTGATCGAACGTACCAACCTCACTAAAGCAAAATTGGTAGGGGTTATTTTGAAAGGTGTTTCCATGCCAAATGTGGTCTTTGATCATGTCGTTCTGGATGGGATGAACTTAGAAAAAGCCGATCTACGCCAAGCAAGTTTACTTGGGACGAGTTTGCGCGGTGCTAATTTGGAAGGCGCTAATTTTCAGAATGCCTCCTTGCACAGTGCAAACCTATCGCATTCAAATCTGCGAAATGCAAATCTAAAGGGTGCTAATTTGTGGCGTATCAACCTCGAAGAAGCCCTATTAGACAACGCTGATCTGCGCGGCTGCAAATTGGATGAAGCCAACCTAAAACATGCCACCATGGTTGCCGCTGACCTTACTGGGGCCTCGCTCCTGAGAACAAATTTAGAGTTTGCAGACTTAAGCTCGGCTCTCCTGAACCAAGCGAACTTAGATGAGTCGTCCCTAAAAAAAGCAGTATTAGAAGCAGCAGAGATGGTAAATGCGTCTTGCGATAAGGCTGATTTTTCGGAACTCCAACTGAATAAAACCAAAAAACTTTTTGCAAACTTCCGTCAAGCAAACCTTGAACAAGCCAATCTTGCTGGCTTAAATCTCCAAGGCTTTGATTTTAGAGGGGCAAATCTCTCCCAAGCAAATTTACAAGACTGCAACCTCCAAAAGGCAAATTTTGAACATGCAAATCTTTCCGGTGCACTTCTTCGGAATGTTAATTTATTACAAACTCGTTTATCGGGAGCAAATTTACAACGGATTGACCTCCAACATACGCACTTGTCCAACCTTGTGCTAAACAACACCAATTTAGAAAAAGCAAATTTCAGTTTCGCCTCCCTTAACCAATGTAGTTTTCAAGAAGCTTCCCTGAGAGAGGCCATCTTTGAACATGCCAACTTCCTTCAATGTAATTTGGAGCGCGCAAGATTTGAACACACCGTCCTCAATAATGCTTCTTTCAAAGCCTGCAACTTAGCACAAAGCAATTTTCGGAATGCGCAAATGGAGCGCGGCCATATTGACCAATGCGGTGCAAGTAGTGCAATTTTTGACATGGCTTTAATGACCAATATAACGATTTCAACATCAAACCTTAATGAAGCTAACTTTGCACACGCTACCCTTTCTCAGGCCAAGTTCCACAACCTGTTCCTCAAATCAACCGTTTTTGAACGGGCTGACCTGAAAGATGCCACATTTAGCCATATAGAACTGCTACAAACCAACTTTAAAGAAGCACGATTGGAGCGCGTGGCCTTCAAAAATGTCCGGTTTAAACAAGTCATTTTTGATAAAGCACACCTCGATGAGGCGGATTGTAGCACCCTAAGTTTTGAATCGGTCTCCTTCCAAGAAGCAATCTTACGAGACACTAAATTCCCCCTTACCCACTTTGTGGACTGCCAGTTCAGGGGTGCATCATGTGTTAAAACCAAGTTTGCCGGTGCAACTTTTTTTGATTGCAAGTTGCCACAAACGCTCATGTCGCAAACCAATTTCAACAATGCTCGCTTTTGGTTCCCGGATTTTACAGGAAGTGTCTTCTCTGGTGCAAACTTGACCGATACCACCTTCAAGAAAGCCCAACTTGCCCATTGCCGCTTTGAAAAAGTCAAGATGGAACGGATGAACTTCCGAGATCAAATCTTAGAGAAAATCGCTTTTGAAGAATGCGACCTAAGCAATTCATTCTTCCAAGGAACCAACATTAAAGATGTCACTTTTGAAAAAACTTTGTTAAATGGTACAAATTTTGAGGGTGCTATCTTTACTCGGGTGCGACTCCACCTTGCCAAGTTGCGCGGAACTGTATTAAGAGAAGCACAACTGACCCAAATTGAAGCACCCTACTCCGATTTTCAAGGTAGCGATCTTCAAGGTGCTGTATTTGAAAACACGAATTTGCAGCAAGCAAACCTCCAGCTTATTAATGGACAAATGTTGATTTTTAAACATTGTGAACTACGAGGCACCAACTTTAGTGGTAGTAAGTTAGCCTTTGCACAATTTAATCATCTACATTTAACAGACTGTAATTTTCAGAGGACAGACCTGTGGAAAGCTGAACTATCGGAGTGTCAAATTCAAAGTTGTTTCTTCCAAGAAGCGAATATGGCCGAGGCGAACTTATCGGGATCGGAGATAAACGAGTCTCATTTTGCTTTTACTTTGTTAAACGGGGTTAAAGCCTTACGAGCAAAGATACAGCAAAGTAATTTCAAGGGTGCATCTATGGAACAAGCTGTTTTTTCACAAACTGAAATCCAAAATACCATGTTTGATCAAGCCTTTATGGGGCAAGTGAACTTTGAGAAGGCACGTTTGTTTAGAAGCAGTTTTGAACGGGCAGATTTGAAAGGCTCATTACTCAATGGAACCCAAGTTTCGCGTTGCGACTTTAGGCATTCAAAACTTACAGAAGCCAACCTAAGCCATGCAAAGTGGGAACATGTCAAGTTAGATGGCGCGAATATGATTATGACACAGGTTCAAACGGCTGTTTTTGAAGATACAGACCTTAAGGCTGCTCGCTTACACTTTACCCAATTACCTGAAAACGTAACCACACCGCCGAATGCAACAACGCCCCCTATGGTCGTCCTAAGCAAAATAGAATCCGGTGGAAAACGATAAAATATACCACCTTCATTCCCTTAACTCCCTCCACAAAACCCTTTTGAATACCCCATGTTGATTACATACCCTTTTCCCAGCGTTTACGAGACCCATAATGGCGACTTGGTTAATGTAGCTTCCGATTTGTTACAAGGCATGAAAATCTATTCGGATCAAACAGGCTATATTATTGGTCAGCTCGCCCTTTCAGAAGGGATCAATCCGCATAAAGCCATTAACAGTTCGCCACATGAGTTGGATTACAGGCTCTTGGTGCAGTCTGGCTTGCTCCTCGCCTCCAGCCTTAGCGATGAGCCTATCGTCCTGACGTCCGGCTTCCCCTTCTCTACGTACAACATGAACCGCCAAGCAGCCATAGATTATATCACGGGAACTCACAGGATTGAGTACGCCCCTTCTACCTTTGGCGGTTCTACGCGCCAATTCCGCTCGGTTGCCGTTGCCAAAACAGAAATCATTCCAGAAATTTTTGGATGCGTAAAAGCCACCAGAAACGCAGAGGAGTTTAGGGAAAAGCCATTTTTTATGGTCAGTTTGGGCTATGGGACTTTTGAAGCCTGTTTGAGCAACAAGTCTGGAATCGTCCAAAGAACCATGATCTCGGCCCAAGGGATTCGTTATGCGGTGGACGACTGCATGAAGGAACTGTCTAAGAGCTATTATTTGGGCTTACGTACCGAACATCAATTTGATGTAGCCTTCCAGTCTGGTTCCACCATGCTTAATCGGAAACGGATTGATATTACGGAAATCCGTAAAATTGCGTTGAAGCGATACTTCCGGAACGTCATCGCTTCGGCCATCCGCAACTTGTGGACTGATGAGGACTTTGGCAAAACAGACACTTTGGTGATTGCTGGAGGTGGCGCACTTTACACAGACCTAATGGATTGCTTTGACGAGGAATATGGCGATACGCTAAATATCCGTGTGCTTGATGACCCGCTTACCGCTGCAAGTCGGGGATACTGCATTCATTCCGTTGAGGTCACTGGAGATCAGAATAGTGTAGCGGTTGGTTTGGACATTGGAAACGCAAATACGGTTGTCACCATTTATTCCGATTTTGCCCCTTAAGGAATGGCTTAGGTTCACACCATAAATAAAGCAAATCCTACAATAAGCGGCGTTTTTTTTACGTCGCTTTTTTGTTATGTTAAAAATTCGCCCTATTTTTCCGCACCTCCACTTGAGGACACAGCATAAGTTCACGATAAACCTTTCACGTATGACGAAAAAAACATGGTTCTTGAGTATTATTGGAGCCACCATCGCTTTATTGGTCATCTACTTTTGGCCCTCAAAAAATCAATTCTTAGTTGCAGCAGAACGTAAAGGTCCCGGCGAATTTGCGGCTTGGCATCAACTCATCCGCACCAAAGACGGGGAAAAAAGCCCTTCATATCCGGCAAATTACAGAATAAACGAACTGAACAAGGCGCTGAACAATCCCTATTTATTAGGTAAGCGTAGCACCGTATTGAATTGGCAAGAGCGAGGGCCATTCAATATTTCGGGGCGTACTCGTGCCATTGTTGTAGATGTTTCGGACGCAACCGGAGACACTTGGTTTGCGGGTACAGCTGGTGGTGGCATTTGGAAAACCACCAATGCGGGAAGGTCGTGGCAAGACAAAACCCCCTTGCTCCCAAACTTGGCGACGATCTCAATGGTACAATCGCCCACAAATCCAGACCTCCTCTATGCCGGAACAGGCGAAGGATTTAACAATATTGACGCAATCCGAGGAGACGGTATTTTTGTCTCGAAAGATCACGGCGAAACATGGAAGCAGTTGGCCGCCACAGCTTCCAACAACGATTTCAAGTTTGTAAACCGGTTGGTTATAGACCCCAAAAACCCAGACATTCTTTTGGCGGCAACGAATACAGGCGTTTTTAAAACAACCGATGGGGGCGAATCTTGGAAAAATGTGATGGGCGGCTGGGTACAACAAATTGTTGCTAACCCCCTAAATTTTAAAACGTTATACGCGGCAAGAAACGGAAACGGCGTGTATAAATCGGTGAATAGAGGCGAGACCTGGACAAAAACCGAATTTGGCATTACGGACGGTTTTGGAAGATCGGAGTTAGCCGTAGCCGCACAAGACACCAATTTGGTTTATGCGGCCGTCGTTGTTTCGGTAACGGTGGACAATACGAAAAAATCAGATTCACGCCTTATGGTGAGCCGAGACGGCGCTCAAACATGGTCTGCAACCACTTACCAACGGGTTTCCGGCAACCTAAAAGCCAATTGGATGAGCGACCAAGGGTGGTACGATAATACGATTGCCGTCAATCCATTAAACAAAAATGAAGTCTTTGTAGGCGGGATAGACATTGTCCGCCTTACATTGAATCCCTCCGACAATTCCTTTTTAACAACCCACCTCACGAGTGGATATGGCGGGGCGGGGTGTCAGAACTACTTTGGCTCGCCTTGTATTGCCCCCACTGCTACCGCCGATGTGCACGTGGATCAACATCTACTGGTTCCCTTTTTGGAGACCAGCAATTCCTTTAGGCTCCTTGCCGCAAACGATGGTGGAATCGCATACTCAAGTGATATGGGGAATAATTGGGTTCAATTTGACGGTATCCAGTCCACTCAATTCTATGGCGCATCAAAAAAACCCTTGGTTCAGGCGTATTTCGGTGGTATGCAAGACAATGGCACTTGGTTTACGGGAGATAACGCTTCCCCCCAAACGGCTTGGCGCAGTGCCATGGGTGGCGATGGTTTTGAGGTTATTTGGCACCAAACAGACCCAACAAAAATGATGGGTGCTTCGCAATTTAATGGCGTAAGTCGTTCTGAAAACAGTGGAACTTCCTTTCAAGCCTTATCGAATCTGACAGATCGTGGAACAGGTAAAGGCCCTTTTATCACACTTTTGGCAAATAGCCCCATGAATGCCGATCGGGTGTTTGCCGTGGGTTCATCTGGGGTATGGCGAACCAATGACTTCGGAACCAATTGGGAAGTAAAAAAGCCCGGAGACGGTTGGAACTGGAGCGGCGCAGATGTTCGGGTCTCTATGGCCAATCCCAACATCATTTGGACAGGCAATGGCCTCACCGGAGGACGATTCTTGTTTGTCTCGAACGACGGTGGAGACACCTACGCGCCAGTTTCGACCTATAACGCTACCCTTGGCAATGTGACAACCCTTGCCACACATCCAACACAAGATTCTACGGCGTTCGCACTTTATTCTATTTCAAATGCACCTAAGATCCTAAGAACCAAAGATTTAGGAAAAACATGGGAGGACATTTCCGGTTTTGGCTCAGGTACACTAAGCAGTACAGGATTTCCGAATGTTGCCGTCTATTCTTTATTGGTCTTGCCCCATGCACCGCAGACGATTTGGGTTGGTACTGAAATCGGGCTGTTCGAGTCGGTTGATGAGGGCAAAACATGGCACTATGCCAATAACGGACTTCCAGCGGTTGCTATCTGGACGATGGAGGTGATTGATGACGAAGTGGTTCTGGGGACACATGGCCGGGGTGTCTGGACAGTAAAGATTCCCGAACTCCTTACCCACTCCTTCCAGCCGCCGGTGGTCAAAGAATTTGGCCAAATTACCGGAGAACCTCCAGTGGCAACGTTCGTTTTGAGAACGGTATATGACTCCACATGGGTGTTTGTAAACCAAACCAAACTTAAAACCATTCCAAAAAACAACGCTGGGGATATCCTTTCGCCCGACCTTAACAGCCTTACCGCAAAATCCCTGAACCTTACCATTCGTGTTTTTAGAGGGAACAAGAGCATTAATGTGACACGAGGCTTAAACAATCTTAGCCCGTTTGGCCCACTGCTAACAGGTATTGCGACGGACTTTGACACCTCCGAAGCCAATGGACTGTTCTTTACCCCGGGATCGGCGGATGGCGATGCCGTCTTCGGAATCTCTACGGCTCCAGGATTTACAGGGCGTGCTATCCATACCCAACACCCTGTATCCATTGCTCCGGGAAGTACATTTATTTTCCAATTGACCAGTAAAATAACCGTTGCCGCCGTTAGTAGCGACGCTTTTATGGAGTACGACGAAATTGCGATCCTTAAACCGGGCGCAACGGGGTCTAAATTCCCAGATTTTGAATTTGGTGGGTATGTTGTTCCAGAAGGCAGTAAAGATGGGAAAAACTGGACTCCACTGGCCGCTGGAGTCAATAGCAGTGCCTATACCGAATGGCGAACCGCTTATACAAACAAAACCAACGGAAATCCGTCTTTGGTGAAACGCAAGAAAATTGACCTACTAAAAACCTTTAAATCTGGTGATAAGATCAATATTCGGTTCCACCTCATTAACCCTTCTGGCACTTTAGATGGATGGGGATGGATGGCCGATAATCTTGAAATCCAAAAACGCAAACTGGTTCCGAACGAGCAAGAAACGCAACCGCTTCAATTTACACTCGCCCAGAATTACCCCAATCCGTTTAATCCATCCACCAATATTCGGTTTACCCTAAACCGGACGGGATGGGTAAACCTGCAAGTATTTGACCTAAACGGGCGCTTGGTTCGCACCCTGATCAATGCACAAACCGAGGCCGGAAGCCATTCCATACGTTTTGATGCACAAAACCTTCCAAGTGGAACCTATGTGTATCGGATAAAAACAGCACAAGGCATACAAAGCCGTAAAATGACCTTCTTAAAATAAAGTGTATTATGGATTCATGAAACAGCGGGCAATCTGATAAAGGTGTAACTGGCGGAGCGCCGCCGACTATATACATTAAAACAATCAGTTTTGCTTTGATCGTTTCCGGAGTTCGTCAGATGTCATTCCGGTTCCATCGTGTTTCCAGCCTGGCGGTCCAAACACATAGCCCAATTTGGCCCGCCAGGTAGGGGCATTCCAAACATCCTTCACCATATCTTGCCACTCATGCAAGGCAATCCGCACCGGATTATAAGAATAAATATTTTTGGTAAGCCCATACGTTGGTTGTTCCTTCTCCGGCACGAAGGTTCCAAATATCCGATCCCAAATGATCAACATCCCTGCATGGTTTCGGTCTAAATATTGCGCATCGGAGGCGTGGTGTACCCGATGATGGGAAGGCGTATTGAAGAAGTACTCCAACGGACCTAATTTTGTAATGATTTCCGTATGAATCCAGAATTGATAAATCAGGCTAATGGCACTCATTGTCAGTACCATCAAAGGATGGAATCCTAAAAGTGGGAGCCAGAGATAAAACCAGCCACTAAAAAACGAACCTGTCCATGTTTGCCGCAAAGCCGTCCCCAAATTGTATTTTTGTGACGAATGATGCACCACATGCGACGCCCACAGTATCCGACTCTCGTGACTGAGGCGATGTAGCCAATAATACGTGAAGTCGTCACCAAAGAAAAGCAAAACCCAGACCCACCAAGCCCCCCCTAAGTCGAACAAGCGAAATTCGTACACCAAATAATAAAGCCCCAGAAAAAAACCTTTGGTCAATAGGCCAATCAGCACATTTCCAATGCCCATCGTAAGACTGGCGGCGGTGTCCTTAGGTTCATACAAATGAAGTTGCTCTTTGGCCGAAATGATGGCCTCAAGGATAATCAGTATAATAAACGCAGGAATCGCGTAGTGAATCAAACTTGGCATTGCGTTGTTTTTCAGGTTAGGGGAACCAAATGGGATGTAAACGAACTATAAAGACTTGTTGTCGTTCATCCAGATGAACCCATAAATTTACAACCCCTTTTAGTTGTTCCAAAGCCCAATGAAGCAAAAACTTTTTACCCTCCTCTTTTTGTGCGGTCTGCCTATTTTTTTGGCGGCACAAAACAATACAGATCCTTTTGAAAAAGACCGTGCTTTGATTTTGAAGGCAGACCAAGCCCGTATCTATGGCAATGATACCACCAAAGTCTATATCAACGAATTTGCGGACTTTGCCTGCCCCGATTGCAAGTGGTTTTTTGAAACCCGCCTCGACTCCCTCAAGAACCAATTTATTAAAAATGGCAAGGCCAACTTTATTTATCGGGCCTATGTCATTCCTCGGCTCATGCGCGGCTATCATGGCGCAGAGGCCGCATTTTGTGCAGGAGGCGTTTCGGGAAAAGTTGGCTTCGAGGGTATGATGCGGAAATTATTTAACCAGCAAGCAGATTGGCGGAGGCTACAAAATCCACTTCCAAAGTTCGAGGAGTATGCCCGCTCCCTTAAAATCCCTCTTTTACCCTTTAAAGATTGCTTGGCCCGCGATGTCATGGTTCCTTTAATCATCACGGATATCCGACTAGCAAACGCCGTGGACATCCCCGGAACACCTACGTTGGTCTTGACAACCTATGGCGACTTTAGCGGGGATGCCATGTTGGATCCGGATGTTCCTTTTACCAAATTAGAAGAAACCATCCGAAGGGTCGAGGGCAAGATTCCTAAGAAATAATCATGAAAAGGTCGGAGGCTGTTTTTCCGGCCTTTTTTTTATTTCCCAATGATAAATGTGTGGTTAATAACGGCAGGATTCAGTAGTGCTAAGGTACGTTATGCGTTTTTTTGAAGGAAGGCTTCGCTTCACTTCCCAAGAGAAAAGCCATGTTGTATATTGAAATTACTCCGGCCATCATCCCAAAATATGCTATCAACCCAAATAAAGATGCAAGGACATTCCTTAGACCTCACACAAGACCTTCTTGCCCAGCTAAAAGCGATTGTGCCACAGGCTTTTACCGAAGATAAATTGGACGTGGCACAGCTTAAAACGCTCCTTGGAGAAACCGCCTTTGCCGATGGTGAACGCTATGGGCTTTCTTGGGCAGGTAAAACCGAAGCCTACAAAGTTTTACAACGTCCGACAACGGCAACCTTGATTCCTAACCCCGAAGATTCGGAGGAGTGGGAAAATGCGCCACACGTTTTGATTGAAGGCGAAAACTTGGAGGTGCTGAAGGTGTTGCAAAAGTCGTATTACGGCAAGGTGAAAATGATCTACATTGATCCGCCGTACAACACAGGCAACGATTCTTTTATTTACCCCGATAAATTTTCCGAAACCAAAGAAGAATATTTGCGCCGAATAGGAGATAAGGACGAAGAAGGGCGCATGATGAAACAAGGTTTCTTTCGTAAAAACAGCAAAGAAAATGGACAGTTTCATAGCAACTGGCTGAATATGATGCTACCGCGCCTTTTTTTGGCAAGAAACCTGCTCAAAGAAGACGGTGTGATCTTTGTCTCGATTGATGACAACGAGCAAGCCAACCTCAAACTTTTGATGGATGAGATTTTTGGCGAGGAAAATTTTGTGGGTCAATGGAACTGGTTTAAATCTGCAACACCACCTAATTTATCTAAAAAAATTAAGAAAAAAATAGAATACATCTTATGTTATCATAAAGGAGGAAATAATGACAGATTTAAAGGTATTAGAAAAAAAAGTAACAGTGATGACCCAATAAGTAAACCACAGAATACCCTTAAGCAATTAGTATTTCAACCTAATCAATTAAGTATTTCTTTAGAAAACCAAACACTCAAAAAAGGAGTTTATGGTACAGATAAATATCCAAATAAGTTATTGAATGATCTAATTATTGAAAACCAGAAAAATAAAAATACAGTAGTCTTTGAAAACCGATTTACATGGACACAAAGTAAATTAGAAGAAGAAATAAGTAATGGAACTTCAATCAATTTGTCTAAGAATTTGGTTCTTTCATACAAAAAATCAGATTATGAACCAGAAGTTCCTCCAAATCTAATTGATAAAGAATCTGGTGTGGATACAACAGAAAACGCCGGCAAGCTATTAATAAATCTTTTTGATGGAATTGAGCTATTTGATTACCCGAAGCCTGTTTCACTATTAAAATACCTTACTAACTTTTGTTGTACTTCTACAGACATCATTCTTGACTTCTTTGCAGGATCAGGTACGCTTGCCCAAGCGGTTTTAGAGCTAAACGAAGAAGATGGAGGCAAGCGCCAGTATATTTGTGTGCAGTTACCCGAAGCCACCGACGAGAAAAGCGAAGCCTACAAAGCAGGCTACAAAAGCATTGCCGAAATTACCCAAGCCCGCATCAAAAAAGTAATAGCGCAAATCAAAGCCAAACGAAACGGCGCACTCGAATTTGCCAAATTTCCCTTGCTTGGTTTCCGTAAATACACCCTTGCATCGTCCAATTTCAAGATATGGCGAGGCGATATTTTGGAAACCGAAGAAGATTTATTGCGCCAAATGGACATGTTTACCACGCCACAGCGCCCCGAATCGCAAACGGAAAATATCCTTTGGGAGTTACTCATTAAAAATGGTATTCCACTCACCGAAGCCATCCAAACGATTGTATTGGAAGATGGCATCAGCAAAATCTATCATACCCCAAACAAACGCTTTGCCTTTGTTTTAGATCATTTCACGCAAGCCGTACAAGACGAAGTTTTACAATTAGCCCCGAAAACCGTTATTTGTTTGGATAGCCTTTTCAAAGGAAGAGACACCGATAAAACCAATGCGCAATTAAAATTTGAAGACAATGGCATTACCTTCAAAACGGTGTGATGGATAGATTTAAAGGAAAATATCGTATCCCATCCGCACGATTGCCTGATTATGATTATGGGCAAGAAGGGGCGTATTTCATTACCGTTTGTACGCATAATCAGGCGCATTATTTTGGCGAGGTGAGAAATGGTAAAATGGTGTTAAATGGGATTGGGGCGATGGTGCAAGGGTTTTGGTATGATATTCCGCACCATTTCGATCATGTTTCATTGGGCGAATTTGTGGTAATGCCCAATCATGTACACGGCATTTTGATTTTGGATAAAATGGTTGACGTTGTGGATAACGACGTACCCGTTGATCCCGTAGAGACGTTGCATTGCAACGTCTCTACGGGATCAACGGGATCCAATTTTTTTCAATCCATTTCCCCCAAACCGGGATCCGTCCCAACCATTATCCGTTCGTTCAAATCGGTCTGCACCAAATACATAAACCAGCATCAACCCGAATTACATTTTGCATGGCAAACCCGCTACCACGACCATATTATCCGTGATGAAACCGCCTTTCAACGGATTAGCCATTACATTTGGAATAACCCCAAAAAATGGACAGAAGACCGTTTTTATCTGCCAGACGAAACCGAAAAAACGCCCAACCCATAAAACGAACGTTATAAAACAAAAACTGCAGCAGTTTGTCGCAGAATTTAATTTCGATCTATGAAAATCCAATTTGATAAAAACCAAACGTACCAAATAGAAGCCGTCCAATCCGTTATCGAACTATTGGAAGGGCAACCGTTGCAAACATCAGATTTTGAATTTAACCTTTCCGATGGACAGGAAGGAAGTTTGCTTTTGAATGAAACCGGCATTGGAAATCAGTTGGTACTTTCCGATGAACAACTGCTGTCCAATATCCAAAAAGTACAAGCCCAAAATGAAATAGCGCCTTCAACGGCTTTGTCGTGCATGAATTACCAAGAAGGAGGCGAAACTTTTGATACCACGTTTGGCAATTTTGCGGTCGAAATGGAAACAGGCACAGGAAAAACGTATGTGTATCTTCGCACCATTTACGAACTCAATAAAGTCTATGGATTCAAGAAATTTGTAATTGTTGTGCCATCGGTTGCTATCCGAGAAGGTGTAATCAAAAATCTACAAATCACCTTCGAGCATTTTCAGGAACTGTATGAAAACGTACCCGCAGGTTTCGAGGTGTACGATTCCAAGAAGTTAGCCAACCTTGCCAACTTTGCACGGAGCAACGCCATTCAAATTTTGGTCATCAACATTGATAGCTTTACCAAAGACAACAACATTATCAATACCGTCCGAGAGCGAGGGATAAAGCCCATCGAGCATATTCAAGGAACACAACCCATTGTGATTATTGACGAACCGCAGAATATGGAAACCGAGATTCGTAAGAAAGCCATTGCCAACCTTAAACCCCTTTTTGCGCTTCGATATTCTGCCACCCACACCAACGCTTATAATCTTGTTTACAAACTCGATCCCGTCAAAGCCTACGATTTAGGTTTGGTCAAACAAATCGAAGTGGATTCTGTGGTGGCTGAAAATGATAACGGAGGCGCTTTTGTGCGATTAGATAGCTTCAAACAAGCGAAAAAATCCGTTTCGGCGGTGCTAACGATGCTGAAAAGCGACAAATCAGGCGTTTCTAAAAAGTCCATAACCGTAAAATTAGGTGATAACTTGTATCTGTTATCAGGAGACGTAGAAGCCTACCGAGAAGGTTATATCATCAATGCAATTGATTCAGAGGAAGGAAAGATTGAGTTTTCAGGTGGGACAACGCTTTATAAAGGCGAACCGCAGGGCGGATTAAACGAGGAAATTCAAAAAGAAATGATTCGCGCCACCATCGAAAACCATTTGAGGAAAGAAGCAGAATTGAATCCATTGGGCATCAAAGTTTTGTCTGTTTTCTTCCTTGATAAAGTTGCTCATTATCGGGCGTATGATACCAACGGAGCGCCACAGGCAGGAAAATTTGCTTTGTGGTTTGAAGAACTACTTGCAAAAGCCTTACAGAATCCGAAATACAAGAATTTGTATGCAAGTCCTCTTTCAGAAATGCACGATGGCTATTTTTCCCAAGATAAAGGTAAATTCAAAGATTCGTCTGGCACCACCAAAGCCGATGATGAAGCCTTCAAACTCATTATGAAAGACAAAGAACGGCTTTTGGACATGAATACGCCACTTCGATTTATTTTTAGCCATTCCGCACTTCGAGAAGGTTGGGACAATCCGAATGTATTTCAGATTTGCACCTTGAATGAATCAAGATCGGAAATCAAAAAGCGCCAAGAAATAGGGCGCGGATTGCGCCTTTGTGTAAACCAAGAAGGCATACGAAATACAGAACGGAGCATCAACCGTTTAACCGTCATTGCCAACGAAAGCTACGAAGCCTTTGCAGGATCGCTACAAAAAGAAATCGAGCAAGATTGTGGCGTTCAGTTTGTAGGACGGATCAAAAATGCACGACAACGGCAAAAAATAGCACTCAAAAAACATTGGCAATTGGATCAAAACTTTTTGGATTTATGGAATCGAATCAAACACAAAACCGAGTACAAAGTAGATTACAGCACCGCCGACTTGATAAAACAAGCAGGTGAAGCCGTAAGAACCATGCCAACGATTCCCAAGCCAAGCATTGCGCGTACCCGTGTAGAAGTGAAATTCGAGCGAGATGCAACCAATCAAGTATCAGAAATTGGCGGTGAATACAAAACATCAAAAAGCGTAACGGTTGAAGCACGTTTTGATATTCCCGATTTCTTGGGCTATATCCAATCCAAAACCGAACTTACACGCGATACCATTGCCCAAATTATCCAGTATTCAGGAAGACTGAAGGAGATTTTCCATAATCCACAAGTCTTTATGGATAGCGTAGTTCGTGAGATCAAAACCGAGTTTGACCGCTTGAAAGTGAATGGCATTAAGTACGAAAAAATTGCAGGGAAAAGCTATGAAATGACATTGTTTGAGAGCCAAGAAATCGAATCGTACATGGATAGCCTCATTGCCGTTAAAAATCAAGACAAAACCTTGTATAGTCATATTTTGATTGATTCTTTTTCGACACCCGAAACCGATTTTGCAAAGGCTTGTGAAAGCCGAGAAGACATCTTATTTTACATAAAATTGCCTTCATGGTTTGTGGTGAGAACGCCCATCGGAAACTATAACCCTGATTGGGCTTTGATTAAACAAGAGGAAGGCGAAGAAAAGCGGATTTACTTTGTGGCTGAAACCAAGAGCCAAAAAGCCATTCAAGACCGTAACTTGCTCCGAGAAACCGAGCGCATGAAAATACATTGTGGCGAAAAGCATTTCGCCGAGTTTGACAATGTAACCTTTAAAGCGGTTGGCAGTTCGAAAGAGTTGGTTGTGTGATGAATTTAGTTAGATTTCAGGCAATTTAGAGGATGGGATTAGTTTTGAATAGTGGCTTATTCTCTTTCATCTAACACATTTTGCAATTCGTCCGCCGAGATACGCGCATATTGCATGGAATAAATGGCGTTTCGGTGTCCGAGTTGGCGTTGCACCGCAGAGATGTTTCCTGTTTTTTCCATGATATGCTTGCCCATCGCATGACGCGCTGAGTGAGGCGTTTTATCCGCATCTACATTTGCCATATTCCGCACGTCTTCCCATATCAAATTGATGGAGCGAACCGAAAGCGTATCTTTGCCATTCACCGCAGACGAAGCAGGTAAAAACAATGCCGTTTCTTGGTTTTGGGCATCGTGTAACCGCTCATTGTCCAAATAATCTTGAATGGCAGAAAGTCCTTGCTTGGAAATGTGGTAATAATGAAAGACTTGCCCTTTTTCTTGTACGCCAATCCGAGAGCGCTTAAAATCCACATCAACCAACTGAATTTTAGAGATAGCGCCACGCCTCATGCCTGTTTCAATCAGCGTGTAAATAATGGCACGATTTCGATACGGACGATAAGACTTTCGGGTTTTGCGATTTGCGCCATCTTGATTTCGGTTTCGATCTTTGGACTTTCCCCCGATGAACGGCAAGCGATCCGCAGTATCCAAGAGGTTTCTTCTTTCTTGTGTCGTCAACGCTCTTTCAATTTCGAGGTATGAACCAATCGAAAGCGTTTTAATCTTTTCCATCGGATCACCGAGTACAAAAGGTTTATGTTGATGAATCCACTTCGAGAATGTTTTGAGATGAGCAATTACACGGTTTAGCGTTTTATCATTCCACATACGAGCGCCATCTTCCTTGAACACCTTTTGCATAGAGGCAACAAATGCACCGCTATTTCGAGGTGTCCAAGAAGCCACGCCATCGCTTGCGGTTTCTTGGATGATAAAGGAAATGAAGCGTTCAATATCTCTTCTTTGCACCTTTTGCGAATCAACATTGGTGGTAACTTGTAGTTGGAAATAGGCATCGAGCCAAGCGGTTAAAGAATCGTTTTGAAGTGCTAAATTCTTTCGGGAATCGAAATGTTGGGTGTGAAGAATGATTTCAGACATGATATTGAGGGGTTAATACAAAAATAGTTTCCCGAAAGATACCTTTCAGGAAACTATTTGTCAAGAAGAAAGAAAACACTTAGATTATTTCAAAGTGTTACACCTTCAAAAAATACTTTATTTGATTCAGACCAATCATACACAATGATTTCTTTATCTGCTTTCGGCAAAATGATTCGACCACATTCAACAGCAACGGCAACAGGAACAGCAGGAAAGAGATGTATTTTACAATCATCAGCACAGCTACTTCTTATCTCTGACAGAACCATATGAAAGACTTCTTTAAATTTTTCTAATCTAAGTTTACTTTTGAGAAATGTTCTATTCGGGCTTGGAATGGTGATAGTGTAAGTTGGGATAGAACCTATCTTTTGTGCTATTTCACTTTGATGAATTGTATTACTCAAAGACAAATTCAAAGCAACAGATTTAGTATTTCTATCAAGAATTGGTTTATGTACATCATATTGAAAATCAGATTCATCTTCCATATTTTGCCATAACCAATTTTCAACTATACGATGTCGATTGAAAACTTCAACTGTAATAATGTCTCCTATCTGTTTCCCTAAATACATCAATAGAGGTATAGGTGCTAATCCAAAAATAGAAAGATGTGTATAGGAGTTTCCCTTATTTCCTCTTTTAATAAGATTATATACATCACTTTGAATTTGTTCTGTGTTTTTTGCCCAGTAAGTCGCATTGTCATCTCTTAAAACACAAGCATTAATATCAATTATTGTAGGTTCATCGCTATCAGGATAATGTCCATTTTGATTGATGGCTTCATGTACTTGGTTTATGTCTATAACGCCAGCCCTCTCTAATATGTTAAACCCTACAACTAATACATGAGTTTTGTGGTCATTTTTAATACTTGCTATCCGCCTTACTCTTTCTTCATGCTCCCTTTTGTACTTCAAAAGAAGGTCTTCGGGATAATCTTTTACTTTATCGTTATCATCAATAATTTTGGCATGTACACCACAGGTCAGCATCAAGTTATTAATATCTTTTGCTAACAAAGGAGACTTGACTATATCACCTCTTGGTCCATCAGGACTAAAAGCCACTATATGAGATATTTTAGCTAAATTAGATTCCTTTCTAGTTAAATTATCTCGATATAAAATTTCATTACATGAATCAAATTGACACATACCCGCAGCTTTTGCCCATAACTTTCGTTGGGTAGGCTCAGGAATAGGTGGGCGCGGTTGTTTTTTGCTCATAGATTACTTGTTATTTATGTTAATGCCTCTTTCAAACAGTTCTATTGGTTTTGATTTTAGTCCTTTTTTTAATTCCCATATTTTAATTGTATCAATTCCAACAATGATGAAAAAAAGTGACTTTCCAAAAAAATCAATTTCTTTAACCAATTTATTCCAGTTCTTTACATCTATATTTGATGGAAATGGATATTTCTCTGGATGTGTATGCCATTCGCCTAAATAAGTAGAAGTATGTTTACTATTCTTCCAATGATTATCCAGTATTTCTTGATGTAGATTTTTATTTCTAAAAAACTTAAACCGAGTTTGTTTATCAAAACAAGTTGGTTGTGTAACTGTATCAATCACTATGTCATCTGTTTCAATTATATGTCGCCCAATGAGTATTCCACCTGATTCAGATTTATGTTCATCATCTTGAACATAGCATAACATCAATGTTAATGCTTCGGGGCTTATTTTAAGAAATCCGTTATCACTTTTCTGAAAAGTCATGCTCATTTTTTTTGTTACAAAGACGACATATCGTGTTAGCAAATTCTCTACCGTTAAGTAAAATGTTATTTGGGCTTGTTTTTAAAAATCGAGTAGAGTGTTTGAATCCATTTTTTTCAAAATCCTCTGAAACACCTTTTATCGAAATACATATATTTTCTTTATACCCACCATTTAGTACTTTATATGCTGTTTCTACTGCCAAAAGAGCTGTTTTTTGAGCTTCTAACGATCCATAAGGAATAAATAAATCTGCACAACCTGACAATGATTTAGAAACAGACTGTCCTTCTTCACAAAAGGAAAGCTGATCTGTAAAACGTTGTTTTGAATCATAGAATAAACATTCTAAACATCCTTCCGATTCTGGCATATTAGTTAATACAGCATGGCAACCTACGTCTAAAACTTCAAGCCATGAGTATATACATGGTGTTTGGATTCCTTCCGTGTATATGTAACTATTCAACCAAAGAGAAGTGTTAAGATGATCTATTGCACAGAGAATAATATCAAAATCATGCAAATTTACTTTACCATCTCTGATAAGGTCTTCTATGGATTGATTGTGCGCTTCTAATTGAAGATATGGGAAGTAATGGTCAAGAAATGTTTTGGTAGCAAAGGCTTTATAGGAGTTAATAAACGCTTTCCCTGTTAAATGCCTATATGTATTTGATGATGTAATATAATCCTTATCCACTAAAGTAATTTTGGAAATGCCAAGTTTTACTAACTCATTTGCAATACTACTACCCACAGAACCACACCCTATAAGCATTATTTTAGCGTCACCTAATAGTTTTACCCCTCCGCGTGGTTTTAAGTATTGCTTATCCAGTCTTTGAGCATATAATGGAGTTATTTTATCAACAAATGCTTTCTCATCAAGAGGATGTACTTGATCTTTTGTTTTACATCGAATACCCCAAAAGGCGTATCCTCCATCAGGTCGTTTGAAAGAGAAAGCTAAATACTCCGACTTTTTAACTTTCTGTTTGGTTAATTTTTTTAATGCTTTTTTTTCTATCTCTTCTAAATTGCTCCAAATATAAGTTCTAATATCATCCCAATTCCAAGCCTCTATATGCTTTAAAAAGATTGCTATATCATTATTCCATTTAAGAGGGATGTATAAGCCATTTAAAATGGTTACAAGGTCTGTAACCTTGTTTTCATATTGAGAATCCATGTCATGACTTATAATACTTACAACATTTTGTTTCTCCTTCCCTCCTTTTTGAGATTCTTTTACAATCACTCTTGAAACTTTATCAGAGGCTTCTACAAAGCAGTTAAACTTCTCAATATTTGGCTGATTGTTCCAGTAAGATTCAAACTCATTAGCATATGTTTGAGCATAATCTCCCCTATCATTTTTTTCTAAAACATCAACCATCAGATTGAATGTCTGCAATAAAATCTCTAACGGGTTGTGATAATCTACCCAAAGGGCATTATCCATATAACAAATTCTATTATCTCCTTCTATATGCAATTTCCAATTTTCAGGAGGGTTATGTATGGTGTATTTTGGATGTGTATGTGGAAAAAGCGGAGGCAATGTTAATAGTATCTCTATATCAACATTTTTAAAATCTAATTTAAATACCCATTCATTGTTACCTTTTGAATCAATTTTTGTAATAGGACATTTAGTTTCTAGACATTGTAATTCACGCACAAGTGCGTCTAATGAAATATCATTCATATTTACCTATGCTGATTGTGTAGGCTGAATAATAACTGGATTATTTCTTCGAGCTGCTTCTGCTTTGGTTGGCACAGGAAAGTCAGCATCATCTTTAAGTGCTTTCTTGATGATGTTACATGCTTCATGTGGGTCTATTTCATTTTTCGCATTTTGTAAAGCTTTCTTTAAACTTTCTATCTTGTCATACAGGGTTTCCATTTGTTTTAAAGACATCTTTGAAAAAATATTATCAAATGGGGCTGTTGGCTTGTTCAAAACAATAGAGTACTTATATTCTTGTTCTTCATAATTATATGTTTTGCTAAATGCTAAAAAAATAGATTCCAATAAATTTATAAGAGCAGAGAGATCGTCGTATTTTTTAATCAAACTAACTCTATCCTTTTTATATACAGGATTAAACCATTTATAGGCACATAAAGTTAGAGCAATACCCGTAGGCTTACCATTTACAGAAGTAAACACATTTTCTTTCCATCTTTTCAAAAAGCGAATTACTCGACGAAACTGGTCTTTATCATCGGATTCATATTGACAGTTTTCAATAATATCAATTAAACCATATGGGTCAGCATTTTCCCAAAATGCGTTCTCGCTATCTGTACCTCTTGCAAGAGACACTTTTCCATCTTTCTCAATATAAATTGCTAAATCAACATGATAAACAGGTTCATCATCAATTTGATATTGAACTCGAACGCAAGGTTTTAAGTTTTTGACATGATTAGTATGATTATGTAATGATTTTCTGATCCACTCTTTTACATCAAATGCTTTGTAATCATCAACTGAAAGATCAAATACAATCCCTACATCAATATCATAATCTCCATTCTTAGGAACAACACCAGTACCTAATTTGTAGCTACCTTGATTAAAAGTGGTATATGTAGGAATGGTTTCCCCTTCAGTAAATTGATTCTTAAAATTGCTTTTTAATTTTGATAAAACTTTATCTTTTTTATCTCTCAAAGTAGCACTTTCCTCGAAACGTCCAAGACGTATTTCCTTATCAAAATCGATGAGTTGTTTTTGAATATCAGCCATAACTTAACTCCTATTAATTAGATTTGCACTTAAACGATAGTATTTTAACCGAAGATACCCCCCTCTTATGACAACGTTATGTCATAAGTCTATTGGAAAAAAAAAGTAATTTTTAAATAGTAATCTTTTATGGCATCATGTTCCTTGTCCTTATCTGCAATTTGCACATTTACAAAACAGAACGACAAGGAGGAAATTCATGCCATTCAAACGAAAACCACAAGAAAACGACAAGTTTCACGGTTACTATTTTTCGGGTCAAGCTGTAATTACCCGAAATGCTCAAACATCGAATACACAAGCAGAAATCATGTTGATTGTAAGAGATTTACAAGCCTTTGTAGCTTCAAGACCACAAGGTATAGATTACTTGCAAGTTTACGAACATGAAGACAGTCGGAAAATATGGATTATTGATAACATTTCCAAATAAATGAAAGAAAGTGGCGATTATAATGAGCAAACTTTAAAAGAATCTGACTTTTGAGGCTTGTTTCTTCTGCGAATCATTTAAGAGGCATTGAAAGGTTCTCATTCCCCAAAAAAGGCCGGAGATTGTCTTTCCGGCCTTATACCTTTGCAAAACAAATGTGGTTTTGAGAACACGAAATTAGTTATTTCCGAGTTTTTTGTTATTAAACGAAACCACATCAATGATTTCCTGCAACTCGTTATCAAAACTGATTTCTACGCTATCCCCCGGAACCGAAATGGGCAACTCGTTTGACAGTTGAGAAGAGCCTACAAAAATTTTATTCAGGTCTTTAACCGTAAAATAGTAAAAGCTATTCCCGTTTTTGATGTCGCTACTGATCCGCGTGATTACCGACTTGGTCATAGAGCGGCTGCTGGCTGCTTCCGGACTAATTTTGTTCCCAGCCATGTTATATGCGCTTTTGAAGGCCATCAGCGACTCCCTCATCGAGTTTCCTGTCCCGACGATGGTATAATCCCCAATCGCCACCATCGCATACATCTTCACCAAGCCGCCATTGTCTTTCAGCGTCATTACATAGGTTGGGATGCCATTGATGTTATATGGAATGGGTTGTGAGGCGGAATAGCCCTTTTCTTGTACTTTCCCCACTGCCGAGTTTTGGGCTGCATATTCGGTTGCACCACTCTGGCGATACCAATGCGCTTTTTTGGTGCGGGTATCCACCAATACAAATCCGGTTGTTGCCTCATCGCTCCCTACGGAGGTCAGGCCCGTGTACCAATAGGACTTATTGTCTTCGCCATAAACCAAGAGTGGCTTTTCTGAGACCTGCAGTTTGTTCTGATTGGAGAAGTTCCAATATCCATTCACATATTCGCCCCAATCGTTTAGTTGTTGACTAACAAAATCAGCGGGCTGGATGCGATCTACCCATTTAGGTGTATTTGCAATGTCATACTCCGCGATCTGCCCGGTTTTGGCATCCACCACCAGAACACCAACAGCATCTTCTCCGGCAAATCCAATCCGTTTAGCGAATTTTGTAACCACCCAATAAGGACGACCATTGTCATCAATCTCAAAGGAGTAATCCGTCAAACCATGTGTAATGTGCCCACTGAAATAGAGGTAGCGCTCCAAGTCATCAAATAAATAAGCATTCTCTTGAATTTTTATTCGCACATCCTCACTGCCCATCTTCTGAACCAACTTCACATCGCGCTCATTTGTCGCCGAGACCATCACATATCCGGGCGTACCTTCACGGTTGTTGAGCCATTTAAAAAATCCCGAATGGACCAAAGGCGCAACCCAATACAATTCGTCACGCACTTTTTGGATGTTAAATGTGCCCAATTCCACTTGGCTCCCCAATGCAGGTTGTGCGCCCAGTACTTTATCTCCCAAAAGTGAGGCCAGAGACTGGTCAACAACCCGGATTTTATCGAGTGAAATTTGGGCCATATGTTGAGACAAATTATCCCCGACCTTTACCTCACCAATGAGGTTACGGTAACTGCCATTGTGGAAGATGGCCGAAGTGGTCAGAAAAGGAACCACAACAATGTAAGCAATTAAAGCCAACATGATCCATAAAGGCGCTTTGCTCATTTTAATACTTTTGTCGAAATGCACATTTTCCCCTTCCACCTTAATTTTAGCTAATGGGAATTTTAGAACCATCCATAGAAACGTAAGGAATAACAACAAAATTGGCAGGCCGAAATAACCGTAGTTAAAAACGGGCATGTTAAAAAAGATGAGGACTAAGCCAATGACGACGATCCACAATAACGGTCTAAAATTTTTCATGGTTGTATATTAATGGGTGAGCAGAAAAGACAAATATACCGGAAAGTTGAAAGCAAGTTGCACACATTTTTCGATTTTGCCCTTGCACAGCACCTCTCTACACACTATCTTTAAATTCGCCTTACCCTAATGCTCTGAACCATTGCCTCCCTTATACCCATGACAAGTATTCGCGTCCGTCCAAAGATTAAAGCCATATCTCCCCTACAACCGGATGTACTCCAACAACGGATCTATGAAAAGTTAGACCAGAATCCCAAAATTGAAGGATTGCGTTACCAAGATCATATCCTGTTACGCATTCCCAAAGGGCCAGAATATCATTTTTGGTCTCCGCAGTTAGACCTTAACTTCGACCCACATGAGCAAGGGACGATTATACATGGTTTATATGGCCCAAGCCAAGACGTCTGGCAGGTTTTTGCGGTGGGATATGGGATTATTGGATTTTCGCTCTTCTTCCTGACGGGTTATGTGATTACAGCTTTTTTGCTCAAGATTTTTCCGGCCATGCTTTGGGTGTATCCAGCTTTGATCCTTGCAGCAGTGCTCTTGTACTTATTTAGCCAATATGGGCAAAAACTTGGCGCAGAACAAACTTTTCTCCTTCATCATTTTGTTGAAGATGCACTGGGCGAAAAAGTGGACATTCAATAAAAAGGTGAGTGATGGGTTGATCAAGCCGTCGTCATGACGGAGGGATAACGCTTGTATGGATAACTTTCCGATGTGATTCACCGAAGACGTGCAGACTTAGGGTTGTCTAAAAACCATTTCAAACCAACGGCATACTCACGGGATTCTCCGTTCAGGGATAGCGCATTTTTTGGTTTGTACACCTCTTTCTCCGCCCTGAAGGACAGTGCTAATTTTGCTATTGTTTGACACCTTCGCCCTAACTGACGTCGTTGCGGCTTCGCTAATCATTGCTTTTACTTGCTTTACGTCTTTAATCAGACGAGCAGCGTTGCCACCGGCTTCCCGACTTGGCACAACCCCATGCTTAAGTGTGGGGTTTTCTGCAACAGCCACCATAAGCGACTTTAACCCAGAAGCGATGGGGAATTAGCCCCAGTGGGGCGGCATCTCAATAGAGAACCGATTTCGGACAAAAGTACAGCCCTTCGGGGTGACCTCTTCTAATGATGGGTAATGGCTGGCTGAGCGTAGTCGAGGTGATGCCTGCCAGTGGTCTGAAGAAAAACCTATTGCCCTATAAAAAAGCGCCGAGTTATGATCAACCTTGTCGCTTCATATTAAGTTTCTCATTGCCCTTGTCTCACGGGAATCGGAACCTCTGAGGATTTTGGCAACACCTCACCTTTGACGGTAACAATTACCTCTTGTCCATCCGTGCTTACAATCTTGATGGCTTTTGAGAATTTCCCTAAACGCTGGGTATCATAACGCAATTTTATGATGCCGATATTGCCGGGAGAAATTGCGGCCTCTCCATACATTGGAACAAGACACCCACATGTGCTGGTTACCTTTTGTAACACTAAGGGTGCATTCCCAACATTTTTAAACTCAATGGATCGGTATGGATTAGCGCCTTGCAAAATAGATCCATAGTCTAACACATTGCTTATCAAGACTAAGTTTGAACTTGGCTCATTTTGGGCTTGGAGTGCTGTTGTATTGCCGAATAATGCAATCACCATAAACAGAAATTTCCTCATAATGGTCTGGGGTTAATGTTTATTAAGGATTTTAAATTATTGTTATTAAAGGAGTTATCTCCATATTATTGGTCTATTTTCCCATCGGAAATCCATTGCTAAGTACCATCCCATCTGGGTTTGTTTACACCTCTACGAGGAAGAACCACGACAAATGATCTATTCAAGGCATGTAATCTATAATGGCGGCATGATTGAATAATCTGGTATTTGGTATGCAGTGCCTATAATATAGCATACGATGTAAAAAACAAAGGCCGGACTACAGATAAATCGGCCTTTATTATACCTTCTGGTAACGCCATTAGACAGCTTTCACTTCGGTAATAAGCGCACTTAGCATAGCTTTTGCATCGCCAAAAAGCATGGCATTTTTCGGAGAGAAGAAGAGTTCGTTTTCGATTCCTGCATATCCCGCCTTCATGGAGCGCTTCATGACAATGGTATTTTTGGCTTTATCCACATCTAAAATAGGCATCCCATAAATTGGGCTACTTGGGTCGTTTTTCGCAGCTGGATTCACCACATCGTTTGCCCCAACGATCAGCACCACATCCGTTTGTTCAAATTCGGGATTGATGTCGTCCATATCCACCAATAAATCATAGGAAACATTTGCTTCGGCCAAAAGCACGTTCATGTGTCCAGGCATCCGTCCAGCAACTGGATGAATGGCAAACTTCACTTCCACACCTTTTTCCTGAAGGAGATCGGACAGTTCGCGTACTTGGTGCTGCGCCTGCGAGACCGCCAAGCCATAGCCCGGAACCACGATTACCTTTTGGGCATAGCTCATCAGAATGGCTGCATCATCTGCGGTAGTTTGCTTTACGGTTGCCTGCGAGAAGTCACGGCTACCCGTTGCAGCACTATCCCCTCCAAACCCCCCGAGCAGAACATTCAGCCAAGAGCGGTTCATGGCATCACACATGACTTTGGTCAGGATGATCCCAGAGGCCCCCACCAGCGCACCCGCCACAATGAGCGCATCGTTCTTGATCAAAAAGCCCGAAGCCGCACCCGCCAAACCAGAATAGGAGTTAAAAAGTGCGATTACAACAGGCATATCCGCACCACCAATCGGGATTACCAATAAAATTCCTAAGATGAACGCAAAAACATTGGCCATTATAGCTCCATACAAAACAGGTGTTTGATCAACCGTAAAGGTAGCCATGTTTTGGTACATAAACACCAACGAGCCAATCACTCCCAGAAACATAATCAACGTCAGAACACGAATCCCCGGAAACAGAATCGGATTTCCAGTCAGCTTTGTGCTTAACTTGCCCCATGCAATAATACTGCCAGAGAAGGTCACCGTGCCGATTAGAATTGTTAGCACAACAATAAATGTATCCAAATCTGGAATTTGCTGTCCAAGAGCGGCGTAGCGTTCCACCTCGGCAACGGCAACCAAGGAAGAGGCAACCCCACCAAAGGCATTGAGCATAGCCACCATTTCCGGCATTCCGGTCATTTTTACCGTTTTGGCAATATAGACCCCAATTGCCGACCCAATGAGCAGGCCAACAAGCATTTCCATCGGATTCAGGATCTGTTGGTAGAACAAGGTCGCTACAATTGCAATCAACATGCCAATAGCAGAGAGTTGATTCCCTCCTCTTGCCGTAGCGGGGCTACTAAGTCGCTTTAGCCCCATGATAAACAGCGAGGCCGCAAGGAGATATGCAAGATTAATGAGGGCCAGTTTTAAATCTGCCATATATTTTATTTTTTCAATATTTTAAACAAAAAAAAGAAGAAACATCTATGAATCTTCCTTTTTCTTAAACATCTCCAACATACGGTCGGTCACCATGTACCCACCAACCACATTGATCATGGCAAAGATTAGAGCAGCAAAACCAATCCATTTAGTAAGGGGGCTTTCAACCATTCCTGTCGCAATCAATGCACCAATAACGGTAATACCAGAAACCGCATTTGCGCCCGACGTAAGTGGCGTATGTAACATGGTCGGTACTTTTCCGATGAGTTCTTTCCCTACAAATGAGGCCAAGGTAAACACCACAATTAGGGTGACAAGTCCGTTAAGTTCCATATTAATCATCCGTTAAAGAGAGGTTCAGAGAATACTTTTAACCCGTTCGTGTACCACTTCACCTTGGTGGGTTACACAACAGCCCTTAACAATTTCATCCTCAAAATCGAGGCGGAATGTACCCTCTTTAACCAATTCGCCAATTCCGGCCAGAATGGTACGGGCATAGAGTTGGCTTGCATGGAAGGGCATTCCCGCTGGTAGGTTCATAGCACCAACAATAGTGACCTCGTGACGTACTACGGTTTCTCCGGGAACGGTAAGGGCGCAATTCCCGCCATTAGGTGCTGCAATATCTATGATGACCGATCCAGGCGCCATTGCCTTTACGGCGTCTTCGGAGATTAGCAATGGCGCTTTCCTGCCCGGAATAAGTGCCGTAGAAATAACGACATCCATTTTAGCGATATGTGTAGCGAGGAGTTGTACCTGACGTTCTGCGCGGTCTGTGCTTAAGGCCGCAGCATAGCCACCAGATGCAGATGCATCGGAGGTATCTAAATCCAATTCAATAAATTTGGCACCAAGCGATTTTGCCTCCTCAGCGGCAGCGGCACGTACATCATATGCAGATGTTACCGCACCCAAGCGCCTTGCTGTGGCCAATGCTTGAAGTCCGGCTACACCAGCCCCCAAAACAAGCACACTTGCCGGCTTAATGGTTCCCGCAGCCGTGGTAAGGAGTGGAAAAAAGCGTGGAAAGATTTCCGCTGCCAACAACACGGCCTTGTACCCGGCAATAGAAGCCATTGCGGAAAGGGCGTCCATTTTTTGGGCTTTCGTGGAGCGAGGAACCAACTCCATAGCATAGGAGGTGATGCCTTTGTGTGCCAATTGTCGAATGACATCGAGGTCGTCCAGCGGGCGAAGGAACGAAATCAGCCCTGCTCCTTGCTTCATTTTGGCCAATTCATCTGCAATTGGAGCAGCCACTTTGGTCACAAAATCTGCACCGAGGGCTTGTTCTGCACTTCCAAGCGTGGCTCCGGCGGCTTGATAGGCTTCATCGGAGAAGTAGCTTCGAGCACCTGCACCATACTCAACGACAACTTCAAAACCTTGCTTCGTTAGTTTTGCGACCGTCTCTGGGGTTTGTGCAACCCGTGCTTCACCGAGAACGGTTTCTTTGGGGACACCAATGACCATATAATTATTCGGTAGGGATCAATAAATTACACTCATTAAGGTATTGCAAAACACAAAATCATGCAAGCCTTTTCACCCACAACAAACAAGGTCTTAACAAGAAGAACAATCTTTGTTCATGAGAACAAAAAAGAGGTCGTGTAAAAAGCCGTTCTAAAGGAGAAATTTGCTATAACACTTTTTACCTAACCTCAGCGCACGTTTAAAGCGTCACCCAAGTCCGAGTTTTTCCAGATTCCACGGCACGATGGATGAAGCGCACGCCTCTTAGACCATCCTCCACCTTCGGGAAGTCCATATCTTTCGGATCTGGCTCGCGGCCTTCGAGCATTGCCCGAATACAGCGCCCAAACGAGCGGTAGAGGTTTGCGAATGCCTCGATAAATGCTTCTGGATGCCCTGATGGAATGCGGGTAAAATAGGCTGCATGTTCGCCGATATACCCATTTCCCCGTCGCAACAGCTCGGAGGGTCGGTTGGGGTATTTCACCCATAGTTTATTCGGTTCTTCTTGATGCCATTCTAAGGCCGCCTCCGTACCATACACCCGAATACGCAGGTTATTTTCTTCACCAACGCTCACTTGCGAGGCATATAAAATCCCTTTTGCACCATTTTCGAACTGTACCAGCATATTGGCGTCATCCTCCAATAGGCGTCCTTCCACAAAAGTGGTCAAATCCGCCAAGAGCGAGACTATTTTTAGTCCAGTAATGTATTCCGCAAGGTTTTCTGCATGGGTTCCGATGTCTCCAATACAAGAGGAAATGCCCGCCTGCTTGGGATCCGTCCGCCATCCGGCCTGTTTGGAGCCAGTGGCTTCTACCAACGTTGCAAGCCATCCTTGCGGGTACTCTACAACCACTTTCCGTACTGCTCCCAGTTTACCTTCCCTCACCAAGTCGCGGGCTTGCTTCACCATCGGATAGCCCGTATAATTGTGCGTAAGCCCAAAAAGCAACTTTTTTGAAGACACTAACCGCACCAATTCTTCAGCCTCTTCTTCGGTGTTTACCATAGGTTTATCACACATCACATGGAATTCAGCTTCCAAAAAAGTTTTGGCGATGTCATAATGGGTATGATTGGGCGTAACGATGGCAACAAAATCTATTCTTTCCCCAAGCGGCAAAGCAGCTTCTTTTTCCGCCATTTCTTGATACGAGCCATAGACACGAGACGGATGCAGGAACCATTCTTCTCCACGTTGCCGAGACTTTTCGGGGTTGGACGAGAATGCGCCAGCGACCAATTCTATCTCGCCATCCAACGCTGCTGCCATTTTATGGACGTTTCCAATAAAGGCTCCCGGCCCACCGCCCACCATGCCATACCGAATTTTTCTGTTGGTCATTTTTTTATCCTTGGTCTTTATGCTGTAGGCGTAAGTTTTTCCACTTTATAGCCTCCTCTTTGCCGGTCTTGCCAATACAAAAAGCCAAAGACAAGAATTAGCAGTGCCGTAAAGGGGACAATGGCTCGGAATGCCATACGTCCTCCATAGTTATCGGCTGGATTTAGAACCGCTTTGGCCTTATTTGCGGCATCGCTTGTCCCGCCCTGCGCAATGACCTCACGCAAAGCTCCAGCCGTATCGCCCTCCGGCAATTTACCCGCGGCCTGATATGCTTTTTCAACGGCTTCTGCATCCGAAAGTGCCTTGCGGACTTCCTCTTTAATGGGGCCTTGTGCTTGATCTATCAGCGCCGGGAAAGTGGCCTTTGCCTCATTCACCACCGCAATCACCTCGGTTGGGGCAAGTTTTTCATGCAGGTATTTATCGGCGATAGCACCCATTTGCGGCGCGGTAAACAATCCGGTAACGGCCATCCCAACAGCGCCCATGAGTCCTAATCCAAATGCACCAGACTTGGGAACCCGTTCAGACACAAAACCGAGCATGGTTGGCCAGAAGAAACATACCCCCAGTGCAAATACGGTAGCTGCCGGCAAAACCATGACGAGTGACTCCGCCGCACTCAGCCAATATAAACCAATCACGGTTAGTACGGCAGAAATCAGCAGCGTCCCAGTGGGCGAAAAACGATGCACAAATGCACCGGCATTGTACCGTAAAATGGCCATAAGACCATTAATCCATGCGAGAACCAAAATTCCGTGCATTCCACCAGACTCCAGCACCGCCGGAACCCAGCGCCCAGGCCCTAATTCCGAAGAAGCGGTTATGGCCATTGCCATCAGCATCACCAACATCAATACTTCCAACTTGCGTCCTGCCATCCAAGCCATAATCCCCATCACGATTGAAACCACCAACGAGCCAAGGAACAACCAATTCACTACATCCGAGCCAACCTGCAAAACACCCATGTTATTCAACATCATGATAATCATACCGATCATCAATAAGCCGACACTGACCACTGGGGCTTGCAGGGTTTCCCGAAATGCTTGTGCAAGTGAGACGCCGGCTGCCGAGGCTTCGGTCTTCGGGAACGTTTCGCGGAACATCAAAAAGGCATAAATGACGGTCGGAATCAAGATCAAGGCAATTTTCACTTGCCACGCCGTAATGCCGATTTGATCCAACAAGAACGACAAAACCCCGCCAATCACAATCCCGCCGGGGAACCATACGTGAAATTGGTTTAGCTTTACAGATTTGTTATCGGGATACAAGGCCACAACCAATGGGTTACAAGCGGCTTCCACTAAGCCATTTCCCATGGAGATCAGGAGCGCACCGGTATATAAGAGGCCAAAACCTCCGGCAAAAATCATGCTTAAAGCCCCCAGTAAATGGCCAACAAAGGCCAACTGAAGCAAACGCTTCATCCCAAGGGTATCGCATAGTGGAGAGAAGATAAGTTGTGTGATGGCAAATCCGTACAGGTTTGCGCCACCAATCATCCCAATTTGTAGGTTAGAAAGCATAAATTGGGTTTTCAGAGGCCCCATGCTTGCACCAATAACGGCAAAGGATACGGACGTAGCTACCAGAGACAAGCAGGCGCCAAGGAAAAGACGCTGCTTATGGGTTTCGTTTTGCATAGAAATATTGACTTAGGGGTTCAATGCTTTTGGGAATGTTTTTACGCAGGGTAAAAGCGTTTTCAAGGTACGACACCAAACCCAAAATTTCAAGAAGGAAATCGCATATAGTACAACACCCTCTAATTCTTATGACAGGTACTAAAAAAAATCATTGCCCTTTCCCCAAGATGGCCGTCCGAATGGTTTGGAATAAGATAGAGATGTCCTGTTTTAGGCTCATGTTCTCAATATAGAAAAGGTCGTATTTTACCTTTTGGCGCACATCCTCTACGGTCTCGTCATACTTCCATTTTACCTGCGCCAATCCGGTAATGCCGGGTTTAACCCGGTGGCGTCGCCCGTAAAGCGGGATTTCTTGCGCCAATTTTTCCACAAAAAAGGGTCGTTCGGGTCGTGGTCCCACCAACGACATTTGCCCCATGAGGACATTCCAGAGTTGGGGTAATTCGTCGAGACGTAATTTTCGCAGCCACCGTCCAATGGGGGTATAACGTTCATCGAATGCACTTGCCCAAACGGGCCCGGTTTTGGCCTCGGCGTCTGCACGCATGGTTCGGAACTTGAGCATCGTAAACTCTCGCCCATGTTGCCCAACCCTTTTTTGGCGATAGATGGCTGGGCCATGAGATGTAAGTTTGATGACAATGCCAATCAAAATTAGGAAAGGTATGAGTACAACCAAACCCACCAACGAGACAAAAAAATCTATCAACCTCTTGGTGCTTTCTTCCCATGCCGCCATCGGTTCGGGATAGACCTCAATCAAAGGTAGTCCATACATGTGTTCTGTCCGTGCCATACCACCAATCACACTGTAAAAATCGGGAACCAATTTGAGGGTAACGGGCTGGCGGTCGCAAATTCTAAGCACATTATTCAGCACCGTATGGTCTTGCGAGCTTAGGGCCAAAACCACATCTTGCACCTTTAGTCGAGCAATAATTTCCGGAAGTGCCGCGATTGGATCTGCCATATGCCCCTGCAATGGTTCTTTCAACTGTAAAACGGCCTCACCTTGAGCACCCACCCGGATTTCTCCGACCAACTTAAAACCCGCTTGTGGATATTTCCCCAATTCTTCAGTAAACTCCACCAACAACGAGTCTCGCCCCACCAATAGGGTATTATGCGTCCCATACCCACGCAAAAGGAGAATTTTTTGTACAGTTCTAACGATCATGCGCCCCAGAATCACCAAGCCCACCATCGAAAACCAATAGACCATGATAGGCAACCGACCGCTTCGCGCATCAAATTGGTCAATGAAGATCACAAAGAACAAGACCAAAATCCCAAATGAGACCACCTTAAACACCGAAATAATTTCATCGAAGCGAGAAGCCGCAAATCGTGAACGGTACAACCCAGCAAAGGTAAATAACAGCAACCAAAACAGGGTAAAGACAATGGTTGGGGCCACAAGATCCGGCGGGCGTTGTACTGGCCGATCAACCAAACCCCACTCAAATCGCGCATGATAATACAAAAACACCGCCCCCATGCAAGCGATGGTGTCTATGAATAGGACAAAGATTAATTCTGTTTTACGGCTCACAATCTGCTAAACATGCAAAATAATGGGGGAAAAACAACAAGTACGGATCGGAAACCCGTATCTTTTCACCAAATGATTGGACTTGTATTTTCCGGCATTAACTAACAAAAAAACAACGTAAACACAACGAACCACACCGATTCTACATGAAGTCTTTATTCTTTTTGGGGTTAGCCCTCCTTTGTTTAACCAATACGGTCTTGGCACAGCCAGAAATTGTACCCGCAGAGCACGAGGTTTATGATTTTCTACACCTTCAGCGAGTACATGGCCTGCTCCCCAAGTACCTACACGAATCGCGCCCCATAGCCCGTGACGAGGTTATCCAGCATTTAGAAACCCTTCAAAACGACCGAAACCGTTTGGGAAAGACGGCTTGGGAATGGTTACAAACCTTTCGACAAGAGTTCTTAGAACCGGAAGCGGCCATAGAAACCATGATTGTACCAAAAAGTGGGAACAAGTCTGGCAAATTTGGCCTCCATTTTCCATTGGGCAAAGATACCGAGAAATTTCTATTTTACAAAAAGACGGCAGATTGGCGAACAGCAGTTCAAGGCCATGCAAGTGCCCAACTTCGTGGTGCGAATCCCGATGGAGAGGCAATGGGCGGCTTTGCCTTGGTTCCAGAATTGATTATCGAAGGGCATTATAAAGATTGGCTAGGTTTCTATTCGGGCACTTATGATGGCGTACAGTTGCTCGGAAACACCCGCGTACAAAAATATGATCCACAAATAAATAACCTATACTATATATTATACTATGATCCACCCATTGGTAGTTACGACAGAAGCAGCACCTCCATCCGATTGGCCAAAAAGCCCTTCTTCATTGAATTGGCTAACGAACGATTGATACAAGGCGCATCTTTTACGGAGCCAATTGTGCTTGGCGGTGTAAATGACTACTATTCTTTTGTACGATTCGGCTTTAGAACCAAGACTTTTCAGTACCAAATGATCCATGCCAATTTATCTGATTTGGCGCAGTGGGCGCATGATCCAGATAAGCCCGATTTTGGCCGTTTGGTGTCTCCACAGCGGTATATGGCCTTGCACCGGCTTAATATCCAGCCTTCTTCACGGTTCAATTTTTCTTTTTATGAAATGGTTGTGTATGGCCTTAGAAGTCCGGAATTGGCCTATTTAAACCCCTTTAATCCCGTCGTCACCTCGGAACATGCGTTGGGAGATCGCGACAACAGCCTCTTTGCGATGGAGTCGGTTGTCCGGCCTATACCCAAAATCGAAGCCTTTGCCTCACTTTTGGTGGACGATATGATTCTGACCAAAATCGGAAAACATTCTTATAACGTGAAATGGGCTTTTCAGACGGGTATCGGGGCACATGTTTCCGATCATATTTTGGCCTCGATGACCTATACCCGCGTTGATCCCTTTACTTATACCCACCGCTTCCCATACAATGGTAGCTTTTATAATGCTTATCAACATAACCAGACGACACTCGGGCACCCCATCGGCCCAAATGCCGACCAATGGAAACTCGCGGCCAAAATGTGGTTCCCAAAACGCATCCGCGCCGAGGCTTCTCTAGCATACACCCGACAAGGCGAAAATTTTACAGATGACGCTGGAAACTTGGTGAATGTGGGTGGAGACCCGAACAATGGCTTACAAACAGGCGCTGATCTCGAATTTGGGAAAAAACAGTTCTTGGCCGGACAACGAGACGATGGCTTCTCGGTGGCGGCGCTCATCGCTTATGAACCTATTCGCAATATTTCGGTGCGTTTTCAGGCACGCCACAACAGCCATAAAATCTCGCCCAATGTAGGCTTTTTCAGAACAGAATTGGTCTTCGGTTTCTAAATGGAAAGCTACATGAACCATTTTATGCGCAATCTGATGTGCGTTTCGGCACTTCTCATTTACATAGCACCCATAAAAGAATCCATACCAGATTTCGCCCACGTTCGCAAGGGCATCTCCATTCGGCTATTTTCAGACCGATTTCTCCGCTCTGTCGAAATTTTGGGATCCTCTAAAGGTTTTCTTCTAACGGACGAGGCGGGTTTTCAGTGCAAAATCAATGGCTCCGCACGAATCCGAGTGGAATTGTACCAAACCGCTTTAAGTGTTTTTACGGATGTCGGTTTCTTCACCTTAGATAAATTAACTATATTGCCCTTGCCCTTGCCCAATGGCCAATTGGAGATAAAAGCAGCCGATGAGCAGATTCCTGTTTCGGGTGAACTTTTCATCACGCCCGAACGCAAGAAGTTACACCTTGTACTCCGAACCTCCCCAACTCAGTACTTGGCGGGTGTCGTATCTGCCGAAATGCCTTTTTCCAACAAAGAGGCATTAAAAGCCCAAGCCGTTCTCGCACGCACTTATGCCTATCGTCATTTTTCCAAAGCCGATGAACAAGGCATTACGGACACCGAGTTCAAACAGGTTTTTCGCATCCATCCAGAAAACTATCAAACAGCACTCGAAGCCGTACAAGAGACCGAAAATGAGA
The DNA here is from genome assembly GCA_017303715.1 of Rhodothermia bacterium. Lineage (GTDB taxonomy): Bacteria > Bacteroidota > Rhodothermia > Rhodothermales > UBA2364 > UBA2364. The sequence continues at coordinate 72,772 of JAFLBZ010000007.1, forward strand.
TGCTTTTTTGGAACAACAAACCCGTTGAGGCGCTTTTTTCCGCCTCCAATGGCGGTTATATAGCGTCTAACAATACACTTTGGCACAGCGATCCACTCCCCTATTTTGTTTCACGTCCCGACACCTTCGACCGCAAGAATGCTTTTAGCGGCTGGTCGGTTCAGGCAGATGCGCATCTGCTAAATACACACCTAAGCCAAATTTATGACACTTCCGCAAACTCGCTCACATGGACAGACCGAGACGCAAGCGGGCGTTGGAAATATGCCCGAATTGGAAGCAAATCCTTTCCAGCGAATCAAGTTCGGGCACAAATCAGCCGTTTATTCCGTTTCGGTGGCCTCAGAAGCCTGCGTTTTGACATGGTCCTCGAAAAAGGATTTTATGTTGCCACAGGCCAGGGTGCTGGTCACGGCGTTGGGTTATCGCAACTGGGTGCAAAACGGATGGCCGAATACGGAAAAAACTATCGTGCAATTTTGGTTTATTATTTCCCCGGAACTACCCTCATTAAGTACCCGTTTGATCAAGATTAAACGTTCATTGGCCTATTTCGACTTAAGCAACTCTGGAAAGTACTGGATCGCTCGGCGATAACGAGGAATGGAAACGTGGATGACATAGGGCGTTTCTGGATGATTTTTTACGTAGTCCTGATGATAACTTTCTGCAAGATAAAAAGGCAATTGGGGCAGCAACTGAACCGAAAGCGGCTTTGTAAACCTCCCAGATGCGCTTAATTCCTGCATATAAGCTTCAATTTGGTTCTTTTGTTGGGCGTCTTTGTAAAAAATAATGGAACGATATTGGGTTCCGTGATCCGGCCCTTGGCCATTTACTTGTGTTGGATCGCCAGCATTAAAAAACACCTTCAACAATTGTTGATATGTAATGACACTTGGATCATACGTGACCTCCACCGCTTCGGCATGATCGGTTGACCCTCTTCCCACCTCTTCATATGTTGGGTTTACCTCCTTCCCCCCTGCATAACCCGAAACCACCGCTTTCACCCCTTTAAGACTTTCAAAGATTTCCTCCACACACCAAAAACAACCTTGTGCAAATATGGCTTTTTCCAACTTGGTTGTGATCAACTCTTTTTGGAATTTAAGGGACAAGCCATTCATACAATACCGCAAACCCGTGGGCGCAGGCCCATCATCAAAAACATGCCCCAAATGTGCCCCACATCGCGCACATGAAACCTCGTTGCGGATCATACCAAAGGACCGATCTTCTGTCAACTTCACGCTCCGGCTATGGTAGGGCTTCCAAAAACTCGGCCAGCCAGTCCCGGAATCAAATTTGGTGTTTGACGCAAAAAGCGGGTTCTGGCAGTCCGCACAATAAAAGATCCCTTTTTCATGGAGGTTGTTGTATGGATGAGAAAAGGGAGGTTCCGTGCCGTGTTCTCTTGTGATTTGATATTGATTTTCTGAAATCAACGCCTTCCAAGACTCCTTGCTTCGGCGTATGATTTCTACCCAAGTAGTATCATGCACCACCAACATCGCTTCGGAGACATTCCTTTTTTCCTGAAAAGTTGACTTAGACTCTACAGAGTGGGTACAAGAACCCATTAATAAAGATGTATATAACATCAATATTAACTTAACGACATTTAAACGCATAATTTTAGAAGTAAAAAATACCTAAAGTTTATTCATATCAGAAGAGGCTCGAACAAATACAAGATGGTCTTGAAAAATCTACTTTACCCGTAGGGCTTCAAGCTAACCGTTCCTTGCATTTCCTTAACCTCTATTTCACGCTTAAGGCAAACGCTTATAAGCGGCTTTTCCTTACAAAAGTTCCTTACAATCGTTCAAAGGCAATGTTCAAGCGACCACCGGAACGGCATCATTAAAAAATTAAACTTTTCCAGAAGCTATTTGATTTAAGTAACTATTTTATTTAACTATACATAAAATTTTATCGCGATTATAAATTCTAAATATTTCGCATTGAATGACCATTTCTTCAAAATCAATAGCAGAAACCACCTTTAGCTTTTTGCCATGTACGCAAATTCCCTACACACATTGTACTGAACAACCCTACACATCACATCAACCATTCCGTTCTTTTTGGATAACCGTCATGCCGGATTTTTGGTACTAAGGTATATGCCTTCCTGTTTCACCAAACTGGCAATAACGATAATGCAATCAAAAGAAACGCCAAACGCATCTGTCACCGTCGCGGAGAGTAGCGCGGCTGAGCAGTTCACGGGGCGTACGGTCACGTTTTCTTACGACGACCAAATTGTACGCTATTTTTTATGGGCAACCGCCATTTGGGGGGTTGTAGGGATGTTGGTTGGGGTCATCATTGCCCTTCAAATGCCCTTCTACCAAGCTAATTTAGGCCCCTACTTAACCTTCGGACGTTTAAGACCACTGCACACGAACGCGGTGATTTTTGCTTTTGGGGGAAATGGTATTTTTGCGGCCATCTATTACTCTACCCAACGTCTTTGTAAGGCTCGTTTGTTTAACGACCTTCTCAGTAAAATTCACTTCTGGGGCTGGCAGTTAATCATCGTAGCTGCAGCCATTACCCTGCCCATGGGGATCACTTCCAGTAAAGAATACGCAGAATTAGAATGGCCAATAGACATTGCCATCACTGTCGTCTGGGTGGTTTTTGCCGTCAACTTCTTCGGAACCTTAGCCGTTCGTCGTGAGAAACACATGTATGTGGCCTTGTGGTTCTATATTGCAACGATTTTGACCGTTGCAGTTCTTCATCTTGGAAATAGTATGGCTCTTCCCGTAGGTATGTTTAAAAGTTATTCCTTGTATGCTGGAGTTCAAGACGCACTTATGCAGTGGTGGTACGGACACAATGCTGTTGCGTTCTTCCTTACTACGCCGTTCTTAGGGCTTATGTACTACTTTATGCCTAAAGCAGCTGAACGGCCTGTCTTCTCGTACCGCCTTTCTATTGTTCACTTTTGGACATTGGTCTTCATTTATATTTGGGCTGGCCCTCACCACTTGAACTATACCGCTCTCCCAGAATGGGCTGCTACATTAGGGATGACCTTCTCGGTGATGCTGTGGATGCCCAGTTGGGGTGGTATGATCAATGGTCTCTTCACCCTACGTGGTGCTTGGCACAAATTACGCGACAGTGTTGTACTCAAGATGTATGTTTTGGGGATTACCTTCTACGGTATGTCCACCTTTGAAGGCCCCATGCTTTCGGTAAAATCTGTCAATGCCTTGGCACACTATACGGACTGGATTATAGGTCACGTTCATGCGGGTGCATTGGGTTGGAACGGTTTCATGCTCTTCGGTATGATCTATTGGCTCTTACCAAGGTTGTGGAAAACGGAAATCTGGAGCCAAAAACTTGCCACCACCCATTTCTGGATCGGTACGATTGGCATGTTGCTCTATGTATTTGCGATGTATGCTTCGGGCGTTACGCAGGGTCTGATGTGGCGTGCTTTCGATGAAACTGGCCGCTTAATGTATCCAGACTTTATGGAAACAGTCGTACAAATCGTTCCGATGTATTGGGCACGTTTCATTGGCGGAACCTTGTACCTTACAGGAGCCATCCTGATGCTCGTCAACATGTTCATGACGGTTCGTAATGCCCCGAAAGAACTACCAGACACTGAAGTCACCCTCGCGGTAGCTTCTTAAGCTGCTCTTCTAAACATACAATAACGATTTTCAAAAAAACGTCGGAATTGGGAGGGGGTGAAATTTAGGGGTAAGGGACACCCCTTCCCGCCATCCGACGCATAAAATTACAAACCATTATGAGTACGCAAAAAGAAACATTTCACCGTAAGATAGAAGGTGCTTGGGTATTGTTCACGGTACTCACCTTGCTTTCGGTTCTGGTGGGAACGGTTATAGAGATTGCTCCCATGTTCTTGGTCAAAAGCAACATTCCCACCATCAGTACGGTTAAACCCTTAACACCACTTGAGTTGGCAGGCCGCGATATTTACCAGCGCGAGGGTTGCGTAAACTGCCATTCGCAAATGGTTCGTCCATTCCGTGACGAGTTAGAACGTTACGGGGAATACGGAAAGCCGGGCGAATCCATCTATGACCATCCTTTCCTTTGGGGATCGAAGCGGACAGGCCCAGACTTATCACGTGTGGGTGGGAAGTATCCAAACCTCTGGCACGTCCGCCACATGGAAAACCCACGCTCTACAAGCCCGCGATCCCTGATGCCAAACTATTATTGGCTCTTGGAATATGATTTAGACCTCACCAACCTGTCGTCCCACCTTTCTGGTCTCCGCACGCTTGGCGTACCCTATACCGATAGGGAGGTGAGCAATGCAGCTTCTCTTGCACAGGAGCAAGCAAAGGTTATTGCAGACGATGTAGCAGCAAATGGAGGGCCTAAAAACCTGCAGAACAAAGAAATTATAGCGATTGTGGCTTATTTACAACGTTTGGGTAAAGACCTAAAAGCGGCTCCAACAGCAAATGTAAACCAAGGTACATCTACAAATGGAGGATCATAAGCCATGATGAAAGAAGTAATCCGTGCCCTCGAAACAGGCGTGTTAGCAGAAGTGGCACTCGTCGCATTTATCGTCGCCTTTGTTAGTGCAACCATCCTCATGGCCGCCTATACCAAAGCCCAAAGAACATCGGCAAAAAACCTGCCTTTGGATGACGGCCTAAGTACCAATGCTTATCAGCCTCAGACACCCGGTACTTGATGCTTCATTCTATTTAACAGCCAACTTGAATTATTAAATCCTTTCAACATGAGTACGCCAAATACCGATAAGTCCAAAAAAAATGTGGACGTGGTCATCCACACCTATGATGGCATTCAGGAGTATGACAACATGATGCCCGGTTGGTGGGCACTAATTTTTGTCATTACCATTTTCTGGTCTGCGATCTATGTCATCATCTACTATGATCGCGATACCTATCAAGAGGACTTAACCGCCAGTTTAGAAGAAGTGAATGCCCTACGAGCAAAAGCAGATCAAGCTGGTTTTGGGAAAGATGTTACAGAAGAAAAACTGATAGGCTTCACACAAGACAAAGCCCAAGCTGCAAAAGGAAAAACCGTCTATACCACGAACTGCGTGGCCTGTCATGGTGCTAACGGTGAAGGCGGTATTGGGGCCAACCTTACAGACGAATATTGGCTGCATGGTGGAGACCGCGTTTCTGTCTTTAACACCATTACCAAAGGTTTTGTAGATAAGGGAATGCCCGGATGGGAAGCCTCGATCTCTAGCACCGATCGTGCAGCATTGGTCGCCTATGTGTATAGTTTGGCCGGAACCAATCCGCCCAATGCTAAAGCCCCTCAAGGCGAAAAATTTGCCCCTCCTGCAGCTGATGCTCCAGCCGCTCCACCGAAGCAATAACGCTTTATTTTCCGGTGGATAAAGGGTGCGACTTGGCCTAGCTATCCCGCAAGGCCAAATTTTAAACAACACATTAAAATGTCTAAGTTTCTCATTGAAAACATTGAAATACTGCCCGCCGATGAAGAGGTAATCAGTATTATGACCAAAGATGGCCATCGGAAATGGATGTATCCCATTAAGTCCTCTGGTCGGTTTTACAATGCCCGTTTGATAGTGGGCTGGTTGTTGATCGCGTTCTTTGTCTCATTACCTATGATCAAGATCAATGGCCAACCTGCTGTTTTAGTTGATTTCATCCACCGGAAATTTGCATTATTCGGTCAAACGTTCTACCCGACGGATACGTTCCTTCTCCTACTCTTTATGGTGGGGACGATTCTCTCCGTCATCATTGGAACGGCTTTTCTTGGGCGCGTTTGGTGTGGGTGGGGTTGCCCACAAACGGTTTATTTAGAATTTGTGTATCGCCCCATAGAACGATGGCTTGAAGGCCCAGAACATGTGCGCCGCCGCCGTGATATGAGTCCTATGAGCTTTGACGCATTCTGGCGAAAAGCAGTTAAGTTTGTTCTGTACTTAATGATTAGTTTTGCATTGGCGAATGTTTTTGTGTCCTATTTCGTAGGGTGGGATCACCTCCTTGATTGGATGCAAGGCTCGCCTTTTGACAATCTTGGCTTCTTCATTTTAATGGCAGGGACAACAGCCCTCATGCTCTTTGATTTCGGCTACTTCCGTGAACAAATGTGCTGCATTGCTTGCCCTTATGCTCGGATGCAATCTGTCTTATTAGACAAAGACTCGATGATTGTATCCTACGACCCCAGTCGTGGAGAACCTCGTGCCAAACGGGGTAAAAAAGTCCTTCAACAAGAAGCAGAAGGTCTTATTGAAGCCAAAGGGGATTGTATAGATTGTGGCGCTTGTGTGAGAACGTGTCCTACGGGAATAGACATCCGCAATGGCCTGCAATTGGAATGTATTGCGTGTACACAATGCATTGATGCTTGCGATCACATCATGGATGGTATCGGCAAACCCAGAGGTTTGGTACGCTACACTTCCGAGCACGAGGTCGAAGGTACGCCTACCAAAATTGTTCGACCAAGAACCATTATATATTCGACCTTGATTTTAGCCATTTTTGTGGCCTTGTTCTCCTTACTGGCGATGCGTGAACCGATAAATGTGAACGTAGGCCGGAGTGTAGGCGCGCCTTACATCCAAATGACACCGCAGGAAATTGCCAACCGAATCCGATTCCGCGTTCAAAACCAAGGTGGGCAGGAAATTAGTTTCACAATTAAAGCCTTATCCCCCGCGAGTGCGAAAGTCATTGTAGCTGGCCCCCCAGTTACTAAACTTGCACGTGGCGAAATGAAACGGGTGGATACCTTCGTTACGGTTCCAAATGGAGTGTTTTCAGGATCGGATCAAGTACCTGCTAAGTTTGAGGTGACGTTCTCTAATGGCTACAAAGTGGAGTCGGACTTCACGCTCTTGGGACCTACCGTAAGAAAATAACGTTCAAGCGTCCATTTGGCATTTACTTTAATTAAAACTATGGGAACGGGGTATTTGATTATGCCTCGTTCTCTTTATTAACCTACCAAGTATTCCCATGCACACTCAAAAAGACATAGGCTACTACCGTTGGCCAGTATTCATTATTGCGCTTCTGGTGATCACGATGATTGGGAGCATTAGTGTTTTGTTCATTGCCAATTATGATGGCGGCGCTAAAGTAGTGGACAATTATTACAAAAAGGCATTGGATTTTGACAAAAACACGGCACTCTTGCATGAAAGTCAGAAATTGGGCTGGAAGGCTACTATTGAAAAGGCAGTACAGGATGACACCAAATTGGTGAACATCACCTTTTCTGTTGTAGATCGAGAAGGCAAGCCGTTATCCAATTTAACCGGAAAGATGAGTGCGGAACGTGTCGGTACAACAATCACCACAAAAACAGATCTTACCGCCATTGCTGGTCAACCAGGCAAATTTATGGCACAGGCTAATTTTGCCACTAACGGACTTTGGGACATCACCGTTTTATTTTCTGATGGTCAAAAGGTGTTCAAACAAATTCTACGCCAAGAAATCCTTTAAAACACCACGATCATGAAAAGCACTTTCTCCGTCTTGCTCCTATTGATTTGTATTTGGAGCCAAGTACATGCTCAAACTTGCGCACCTACTGCCGTAAAAACCATTCGTGCCTCCACTTCTCCAAAGCATGAGCGTTTGGTTTTTGAGTTTTACGGCCAATCCGTGCCCGAGATTGTGTCTTTATCATATGCCAAGCCGCCTTTTATTGGCCCATCCGGCGAGCCGGAAAAAATAAACGGCAAGTTTTTTGTGGAAGCTTTTTGGCATACACCAATGGAAGATTGCAACGTCTTGAAGAAACAGCTAAATTTTCCTGTGCTCCGAGGTGTTTTAGCGTATGATGTTTTTGAAGGGGACATCCGCTACATCATCAGCCTCAACAAAAAAGTAACGTATTCAATCATGAAACTTACCAATCCGGGAAGATTGGTGATTGACTTTGAAAAAAAATAAGAACACCTCTCATTACTGAAAGGAGTTCTTGTTAAACGTCCTCCCGACCTCAATTCCAAGGAAATGGGGTCGGTTTTTTGTAAAACCTTGCCCGAAGGCTATCGGCAAGGTTTTGATTTTGCTCAAAAAGTCCTTCGTAGAAGAAAAAGACTTCGCCCTGTAACCCCTTTTCGCGGTTATAGTGCAAGGCTTCCATAACATAGGTGTGATCGTTAAACCGAGGACCGGCTTTAATCAGAATACCGGGAGCAAGAACGACTTTTCCGGCTTTCAGGTCTAAGCCCGATTCTCGGAGCATTTCATCTATAGTGGCTTTATATCGCTCAATTTCGTAACGATACGCTTGCGGATGGAGCATATCTACCTGGCCGCGCCTAATCCACTCCGGCCAATCTTGTAGGTATTCTTCCAAAGACCAAGGGTAAACACTTGGTGAAAGTGAAACGATTAATTTGGGGTTTTTGGCCTTCACCATTCGGTACAATCGCCCGCCAAAGTCGGATAACTTATCCGCTCGCCACTTCAGCCATGCCGGATCTTTATAATTTTGAGGGGGATTTTGGCCATTGTGCTCTTTACGATATTCGCTTACGGTGTAATTGTCGTACCCACCCGAAGAAGGAAGCGCCGGCAGTCGGTCGTCTCCTTGGATGCCATCAACCTCATAACGGTCTATGACCTCCTTGACCAACGCCATCACAAATTCTTGTACATCCGGATGGAAGGCATTTAACCATGTAAAGCCATTCTTTTTCAGGATGTTGCCCTCTCGGTCGCGGCCAGCCCATTGTGGGTACTTGGCAAGTATATTATCGGGCGGATTATAAGAACTGGAAAAACCAAACTCGAACCAAGGGATAACCTTGATGTTGTATTTCTTGGCCTCAAAGATGATCTCGGCAAGCGGATCTATCTTATTGGCAATAAAAACGGAATCCTGCCGATTGTCATTCCCAAAATACTTAGCCATTACCTCGCTCGGATACATCGTATAACCATCATTATAAACGACCGGGTAAACCACATTGAAGCCGGACTCGGCCAAGCGCCTCATACCATCTTGGATGTTTTTTCGGGTAAACATCACATCCGAATCAATATTTGTCAGCCAAACCCCACGGATTTCGCCCATTGCTGGTTTTTGATTGTTCAGTAGCGGTTTATTGGGGGGGCTACATCCCAACAAGCCCAATAAAATGGCGAAGTAGCACCCGTGAAATTTTCTCATTTTGTTCATCATGTTAACATTTTAGTTTGCACGAAAGCGGTTTCATGCTTATTCTTCTTTTAGTTAATCTCTTAAACTAAATCTAAAATACGTCATGAAAAAGCTTCTTCTTTGCACAGAAACTTTTTTTGCACTCCTTTTTTTTACATTTGGGTTGAAGGTGGCAAATGCGCAAGGTCTTCCGGTTTATAAGAAAGAAGTGCGTGGAGTTTGGGTCACAAATGTGGCTTCCGATATTCTAAATTCCCGCGAGAACATTGCACGTGGTGTGGATTATTTAGCAAAAAATGGCTTTAACGTAATTTTTCCAGTGGTTTGGAACAAAGACTACACCCTACACCCCAGCAATGTGATGGTACGTCATTTTGGCACTACCCGCAAACAAGACCCCTATTTTTCTGCTCAGAACAGAGACCCCTTGGCCGAACTTATTGTGGAAGCACATAGCCGAGGCATAGAGGTAATTCCGTGGTTTGAATATGGCTTTGCCTCAAATGGCTTTTTAGTCAATGCCAAACCCGATTGGGCCACCAAAGGAGTAGATGGGAAAGTCGTGAACAAAAATGGTTTCTTTTGGATGGCCGCCATCAACCCTGATGTTCAGCAATTCATGCTCGACCTGATGAAGGAGGTGATTGAAAACTATGACGTGGACGGCATTCAGGGCGACGACCGCCTGCCCGCAATGGCCGTAGAGGGCGGATACGATGAATATACGGTGCAACTGTATAAGCGGGAACATAATGGGGCGGCTCCCCCTACATACCAAAAAGACCCAGATTGGGTACAGTGGCGTGCAGATAAACTTACTTCGTTCCTTGGAAAGCTCTATCGAATGACCAAGAAACAAGACCCAAATCTTACCGTTTCTATGTCACCCTCCATTTTAGATTTCGCAAAATATGAGTACTTACAAGACTGGACACGCTGGTTAGACTCTACCTATGTGGACTTGGTGCATCCACAAGCCTACCGCTACGACCTCTTTGGCTATCAATCCATAGTAGGGCAAATGGTTGGCTCTACCCCAACCTCCTCCGGCTATGTTAAACAAAAGTATAAACACCTCATTTCTCCCGGAATTGTTACCAAAGCCTCTCAACTCAATGGACCGAACCTTGTTCGGCAGATGGTGAACTACCACCGCAATCTCGGCGTAATGGGCGAGGTCTTCTTTTATTATGAAGGGATGGGGGCGCAAAACCAATTTGTGGCAGATTCACTCCGGAAGTATTTCTACAAGGAACCCGCTGTAATGCCCAACCGAAATTCCGTTTGGCGGCCCATTCCTACCATTTTAAACGAAAGCGACGCAACGGTGATCAAGTCCGGAACATGGGAAGCCAATTCCGGAACGGGGTATGCAGGCACGGTACTTCGTGGCAAGGCCGGAACCAACCCCGTAATGACGTACCGCTTCAGTCCTCCCTACTCTGGGTTCTTTGATCTTTTTGTTTGGGTTCCTGCCGGAAGAACAGATGCAACACAAGTGGCTCCTTTTTTAATTAAAAACAATAACGGCTTACAATACACGGAATTTCTCAACCAACAGTCGTCCGATAGCCGATGGGTAAAGCTCACAGGCATTCCAGCCACTTTTGGCAAAGATGTAGAAATTACCATATTTGCAGATGACGTAGCAGATGGGGGCGCTGTTTATTTGGACGCCATCATGTTTAAACTGAACCGAAAACGATCCCCAGAAGTTCAAATACAGTTCCGCACTCCCATTAGCCGCGAGACCGAACTCCCAGATCAAATATCCTTAGACCAGAACTACCCCAACCCCTTTAACCCTACAACCACCATACAGTTTAGGTTAGAAAAATCAGCCTACGTAAAACTCACGCTCTACGACATGCTCGGACGTCAAGTCCGCACCTTAGTGGAGAATCGCCTTCTTTCCGCTGGAGAACATCACGTTAGGGTAGATGCACACGGCTTACCCAGTGGACTTTACCACTATCGCCTTGAAACCCCAACTGGAACGGTGGTTAAACAAATGACCGTTCTCAAATAACAGATAGCCTCCTTAACCATTACCCACAGACCAATGCACTGGATAGATTATAGTATTGTTGGCGTTTACCTTGCCATTCTGATTGCGATCAGCTATTATTTTCAACGGCTTGCTACCCGAAACACAAATAGCTTTTTCTTGGGAGACAACAACCTCCCATGGTGGGCCTTGGGCGCTTCGGGCATGGCTTCCAATCTTGACGTAAGTGGAACCATGATCATCGCTGCAATGGTTTATGCGCTTGGCGTTCAAGGGATTTACATTGGGATCCGCGGGGATGTCGTACTCATTCTTGCCTTTCTCATGATCTTTACAGGCAAATGGAACCGACGGAGCAATGTAATGACCGTTGCCGAATGGATGGAGTTCCGCTTTGGAACCGGACGAGAAGGACAGTTGGCACGCTTGCTCTCTGCAATATCCGCCTTGGTCTTCACGGTATGGGCTTTGTCCTATTTTAATACCGGGAGTGGAATTTTCTTCAAGGAGATGCTTGGTATTGATCCTTTCTATGGCATGTTAATCATGATTTCAATTTCCTTGCTTTATTCCGTTCTTAGTGGCTTATATGGCGTAGTTTATACCGAAGTTTTCCAAGGGGTACTCATCTTGATCACCATCATTTATGTTGTGATACGGGTTATGGTAACTTATACCTTGCCAGAAACCTTCATGGTCTCGGTTCCGGTTGAGGGCGGCGGTTTCAAACAAATTGAAACTACCCTAAGTTCATGGACACAAATGCTCCCCAGTTGGTCTCTAAACCTTCCGGCAGGGCCTTATGCACAATACAATATTCTTGGCTTGGCCACACTTTATTACCTTTTCAGAACCGTATTAGACGGTGCAAGTGGTGCTGGTGGCTACATTGCCCAACGCTTTTACGCCGCAAAAAACGAACGCGAAGTGGGTCTCTTAAGCCTATTCTGGGTGTTTCTGCTCGCCTTTCGTTGGCCATTCGTGATTAGCATTGCTATTTTGGGGATTTTCTGGGGTATTGAAGGTAATGTGATCGAAAATCCCGAAGCGGTTTTGCCAGTGGTAATGATGAACCTTTTTCCAGTAGGTATGAAAGGCTTGGTCGTGGCCGGATTGATGGCTGCGGCCATGAGTACCTTTGTAGCCTTGGTCAATTCTGGCGCAGCCTATTGGGTAAACGACCTATACGTCCGGTTTATGAACCCTCAAGCTACAGACAAAACCCAAATCTTGCACAGCCGTGGCGCATCGGTGGTAGTGGTGATCTTAGGGCTTGCAACCACGTACCTCTTCACCAGTCTGAACGATGTTTGGGACTGGCTCTTGATGGGTTTTGGCGTTGGTATGATTATTCCGGGCGTGTTTCGTTGGTATTGGTGGCGCTTTAATGGCTATGGCTATGCTGCGGGCGTCGTCACTGGGCTACTCTTTTCCACGGGACAACGCCTCTTCGAGTTTCAATTAGACGCATTTACCACTTTTTTCCTTACTGCAAGCATTACGACCATCGCCTGTATCCTAGCGACCCTGCTCACTCCACCTACGGAAATGGATACCTTGGTCAACTTTTACCGTAAAACCCGCCCCTTTGGCTTCTGGAAACCCGTAAAAGCCATTGTCGCACCCGAAGAAGTAGCGAGTATCCGTACTGAAAACAGAAAAGACTTGATCGCGACCCCCTTCGCTATGGGTTGGCAAATGTCTTTGTTTATTATGATGATGGTCCTCCCCACAAAACAATGGACTCAATTTGGCATCGCCTTCCTTGTATTTGTTTTTTTCTCTGCCGGCCTATACCTCACTTGGTTCCGTAACCTGAGTAAAAAATCAACCTTAACGTAAACCTAAACTTTATGAACCGTCGGAGTTTTCTTCAATCTTCCTCTCTTGCGCTTGCAGGACTGCCCTTTGTGAGCGGCCCCTTTTTCGTAGGAACCCCGCGTGCCGAAACCGAGATTCTGATCTATGGTGCTGGGGCTTCCGGTATATCTGCCGCAATACAAGCAGCACGAATGGGCGCACAAGTAACGGTTATTGAGCCGACTTCTTGGATTGGCGGAATGCTTACAAGTGCCGGCGTAAGCGCACTTGATGGCAACAAGCACGGCGCAGGTGGCGGGCTTGTTAAAGAATTCCGAGACTATCTTATTCAATACTACGGTGGGGAAAAACAAACCTTCAGTGGCTGGATTAGCCTTTATTGTTACGAACCTAAAATTGGACACGAAGCCCTACAACGGCTGGCGAATCCATTGCCAAACCTAAACATCATTTATGAAGCGAATGTGGTTAAATATGACCGCTTAAGTGGACGAGACCGGAAAGTCACCATCAAAACTAAAGACGGACGAAAAACGGAAGTCGTCTGTCAAATCTTTATGGACTGTACCGAGTACGGAGATGGGATGAAACTGGCCGGTGTGAAATACCGCTTAGGACGCGAGGCAAAACATGAGTATGACGAAAGTGCCGCTCCAGAAAAGGCAGACATGGAAATGCAAGACCTAACCTATGCGGCTACCTTAGTTAATATACCCGATGGCAAACCAATGCCCTTTACACCACTCGAAGCCTCCTATTGGGACAAGATGTTTAGGTGTAGTACCCAAATTGATTGCTATCTCCCCGACCTAAACGACAAAAAAACCCTTAACCATACCGTCCATACGTGGAATAGCTTCATTACCTATGCGGCCTTGCCCAACAACAAATACCTCTTAAATTGGCCGCACCACTCCAATGATTATGCCATTGCGGAAGCCTTCTTTGAGGACTTGTACTACCGAAACTATGTGCTTCAATCTGCAAAACTCCATACTTTGCAATTTGTGAAGTATATGCAGAACCGCTTAGGACATCCAGAGTGGCAATTGGCGACGGATGAATACCCAACCCAAGACCACCTCCCAATGATTCCTTATATGCGGGAAAGCCGCCGTATGGTCAACAGCCATGTTTTGCGTATGCAAGACCTGATTCCACAAAATGGCCATAAACGTGCCCCTTTCAGGCCAGACGCGATTGCCGTAGGCGATTACTTTATTGACCATCACCACGCAAAAGCGAATTTGCCCATCGAAGAACGGCTCCTTGAAGATTATCCTGATAATGGCCCATTCCAAATCCCACCTTCGGTATTTTTTCCCGAAAATGGCGACGATAGCTTTATGGTGGGGGAAAAAAGCATTGCAGTATCACATATTGTCAATGGCTCTACAAGGCTCCAACCAGCGGTGATGCTTATGGGGCAAGCTATGGGGGTGATTGCGGCCTCGGCTTTGCAAAAAAACGTTGCTCCGGCCAGTGTGCCACTTCCAGAAACCCAAGAAAAACTCATCAAAGCCGGATGCCAGCTATACATTCTGTATGACATCCCCGCAGGACATGCCCTGTTCGATACCACCCAAAAACTAGCCTTACAGGGCGTTTTACACGAGGACGATGCATTGGTTTTAGAGCCAGAAAAACCGATTTCCGTAGATCTGGCAAAAAAATGGAGCGACCGGGCCAAGTTAAAGGTCTTACGTGAGGGCCTCACCACCCAAGAGTTAAAAACCCAAGACTTGACCCCCACTTACCGTAAAATGCTTCCGAAATCGCAAAAACCCATCACAAAAGGTGATTTTATAGGTATGCTGGGCAAAGCCGTACATCTGGGATAAATGGCATAGCAGTTACCCTTTGGGTGTACCTTTCCAGAAATCATTGGTGGAGAAAAGCACCCAAAGGGTAAAGGTTTGCATAATATTTTAGAACTTTTTTAACGCAACTTACCTTGCTTTAAACAACTGTTATTAAATGAATTAACTCAATTAGAAATCAGAAATTTCTTACAACTATTTCTTAGCTACCGAACTAATGTCTAAATCAAATTCGTCATAAATCGTTTTATCGCCAAGCCCTTCAAAAATGAACCATAGCCATATGGCCGTCATGTCAGTAGTGAACCATTACAAACGAGGCGGGCAAATATTCGGGTAGTTCGGTCATTACAACACCTCTTTGGCCAATAGATTATTATTTGCAGGCCAGCCAATACCCCGCCATCGAAACCGTCTCTGGAAGAATGGCAGAGAAACGTGGATAAAGGTCTTCCGGGTAAGATTTTAGGACAGTGCCAGATGCGTCGTAATAGACCATCGAGCCAGTAGCTATTGTTCGGTCTGCACACTGGAAGATCCATTGTACCTTGGTGTATGCAGCCTTTTTCATGCCATTTGGTAAATCCGCCCGCCAATCTCGAACGTTGACTGGTTTTGGAAGAGATTTCACCCAAAGGGTGCGTTTGTCCCCCTTGTTTTCTAGCAGGGGGGCATAATACGCATGGCGACTCGTATTAGATTCTGCAAACCACACCCAATCTGGTGCTGGTTCTTCGGCTGATTCGTCAATAATTTCCAAATACCGCGCATGTACCCAGCATTTGAGGGCAGGATATTCTACAAAGCACCAATCGTCCACGCAGATGCTGACGAATACAGTATAACCGTATGGTAGGATCTTTAGGATTTCGCCATTTTTAGGAACGCCCTAAGGTTGACCGTAGTAGTGGTGCTATAATGGCCGCTAATTTGGGCCTTTGCTGTTGTGGGAAGCAACCAAACCAGCCAGATCAATTTCCAAAGGATACGCATTTTCTTGGGGATTTATGAATCAAACATCCCAAGTTACCGCCCAAGTCCGTCACTAAGACCAAACATTGAATTCAGTATTTTGTCGCCTCGGAGGCTGACCAGAGGTTGGGCAATAAACGCTTTGCATCTTCCTCCAAGAAGCCCACAAGCCGAACCGTCGGCAGATGGTTAGCGGAAAGTTTGTAGGCCATGCCTTTTTTCTGGGTTTGGTATTCAAATCCCAATGTGGCAAGCAGTAGCGGGCGCTCCATTAAGAGTTTTTTATAGTCAGAGATGCGTTGTTGAATATCTTTCCTCAAGCTTTTCTCATGGTCAAAAACTGTTTTGTCCTCCTTCAAATAATGTTCTTCCAAAAAAAGTGTCCAGATCTCATGGTAAGAGACAACAAATGCTTTTAAAGCAGTTTTATCTTGCAGAACAAATTGGTTGTTATTCTTTTTTGCAGCAGGGTGATAAATTTCATTCATCATACACAAAAACAAAGCGCCCAAACGAGGCTGTTTAAGCTCAACCTCGGAGATAAAAACTTGTTTAGAGGTCTTTTTCTCCAAGACTTTAGCGCCTTTTATCCAAATATGCTTACGGTCTAAAGCAATCTCGATGTGCCGGATTGGGGCATGTGCATATGCTGGAATGCCCAAAAGATAAAACAATTCCAAAATATGGCCCTCAAACGTGCTGGGATTGATTTTCTTCTTCTGTAACAAACCACTTAACCGAGGCGATATCATCTCCACCAATTCAATTTCTCCGGGCGTCTCGGTCGTGGGGAAGAAAAAATTCCGGTTTCGCTCTGCGGCTTCATTGACCAAAACATGGAATAATTTGTCCTCTTTCTCCGCAAAAACACTCATGGCCGTCATCATGTGTGCGCTCATGGTCTTGCGGCCTCCTGCAAGCGAGGCATAAACCGGAAGCCCATTGTCCTTTTGGTCTCGTTCCCTAAAAACGTTTGAGAAAACCCGAAAACATTCTTGTGCAAACGAATCGTCTTCTTCGCCCGTTCTAATGTCAAAATGGTTCTCCGGACTCCCTTTAGGCACATAAATTCTCGGCATGGGTAGTGCCCTTTTGGTCTGACCGCCGTTCAGAACCTCTTCCAAACGCTTCCATTGGTTTTCTGCGCCTATTGCATCCCCTTTACCCAAAAGTTTATGGTTTATCGCCGCCTTCCCATTTGTGGTCGTGAGTAAAAACACCTTCTTGGGCCACATGGCTGCGGGTTGAGTCGCCAAAGCATAGACCAACTCCGTCACCACTTGCGGCGACATCCCAACAAGAGCGATTAGGTAATAGGCGGACATATGATTGGGGCTTAGGGGATCATTACCATAAAAAAAGCCTGCTGATCTTCAACAGGCTTTTAAAGCTCCCCGGGTAGGACTCGAACCTACAACCCTGCGGTTAACAGCCGCATGCTCTGCCATTGAGCTACCGAGGAATATTGTGCTTTTGGCTTAGGAAGGCAATATACGTATCTTTTTTTGTGTTGCGCAAGTCCTTACACTGAAAAATTTTCCTCTTCAAGAGAATCTTAAAAAATCAATGGAACACCGCAAGCGCTTTAGGTATATTATAGAACTAAATCCCATACCGAAATCCCTACATTATGTCTTACGACCAAAAGAAGGTTCGCAATTTTTGCATTATCGCACACATTGACCACGGAAAAAGCACCTTGGCCGACCGCTTGTTGGAGATCACCGCAACAGTTTCCAAACGTGACATGCACTCACAGGTCTTGGACTCCATGGATCTTGAGCAAGAACGTGGCATCACCATCAAGAGCCATGCCATTCGCATGACCTATAAAGCCAAGAATGGCGAAGAATACATTCTCAACTTGATTGACACACCGGGCCATGTGGATTTTACGTATGAGGTTTCCCGTGCGCTGAAGGCTTGCGAAGGCGCCATCTTGGTGGTAGATGCCGCGCAAGGAATTGAGGCCCAAACCATCTCGAACCTATACTTGGCACTTGAGCACGATTTGGAAATTATTCCAGTGATGAACAAGGTGGATTTGCCCAGCGCAAATCCCGACATCGTTGCGCAAAGTATTGTAGATTTGATTGGCGGAAAGGCCGAGGATGTTATGGGGGTAAGTGCCAAAACAGGTGTAGGTGTGCCAGAGGTTTTGGAAGCCATCATCCAACGGATTCCTCCCCCAAAAGGCGATGAAGATGCGCCATTACGCGCCCTGATTTTCGACTCGGTGTTCAACCAATTCCGAGGCTCTATCGTGTATTGCCGATTAATGGAAGGTACGCTCAACAAAGGCGATCAAATTGTCTTTATGTCTAATGGAAAGCGGTATTTTGCGGAGGAAATAGGCACACTTCGCTTGGGGAACCAGCCCACACAAACGCTTCGAGCCGGAGAAGTGGGTTATATCATTGGATCGGTAAAAGATGTTTTGGATACAAAAGTGGGAGATACCGTCACCCATTTGCGGCATGGGGCAACAGAACCCATTCCTGGCTTCCGAGACGTCAAACCTATGGTCTTCAGTGGAGTTTATCCAACAGCAGCAGAAGACTTTGAAGAGTTACGAACCTCATTAGAAAAACTTCAGTTAAACGACGCTTCGCTTACGTTTGTACCAGAGACATCCGTGGCCTTGGGCTTTGGCTTTCGGGTGGGATTCTTGGGGATGCTGCACATGGAGATTGTCCAAGAACGGCTTGCCCGCGAGTTCAATATGGACATTGTGACAACGGTTCCTAACGTAGAGTACCTCGTTACCCTGAAAAGTGGCGAAGTCATCACGGTGGATAATCCCAGTGACATGCCCGAACGCGGAAAAATTGAATACATCGAAGAGCCATATGTACGTGCCCAGATCATTACGCCCACGGAATACATCGGAAATTTAATGCAATTGTGCCAAGAAAGACGGGGTTTATATAAAAATACGCAATACCTAACAACCGATCGGGTAGATTTGCAATACGAGCTTCCGCTTGCGGAAATTGTGTTCGACTTCTACGACAAGCTAAAATCGGTTAGCCGTGGTTATGCCAGTTTTGATTACGAATTGATTGATACCCGTTCCAGTGAGTTGGTTAAATTAGATGTGATGCTGAATGGAGATCCGGTGGATGCCCTTTCGACGATTGTACACAAGGACAAAGCCTATGACATGGGGCGTAAACTGACCAATAAACTTCGGGAACTGATCCCGCGTCAAATGTTTGAAATTGCTATTCAGGCTTCGATTGGAACAAAAGTCATTGCACGGGAAACGGTTCGTGCCTTCCGGAAAGACGTAACCGCAAAGTGTTATGGCGGAGATATTAGTCGTAAGCGTAAGTTATTGGAAAAACAGAAAGAAGGAAAAAAACGAATGAAACAAGTAGGCCGCGTAGAGGTTCCACAAGAGGCTTTCTTGGCCGTACTTTCTATGACCGATTAACGTGGTTAAAGACCCACCATGTACCGCACCTTCGGAATTATAAGTTGTTTCTTCTACGCCTTGTGCTTTTCGGCTGTACAGGCACAAGCCAACCAAGACACCTCGCCACCAAATCAGGAAGAGGTGTATGCTACTCTGCGTTTACAAGCACTTAAAAAACAAGACCCTACGCTATTCTACCGTAAAAAAGCATATTGGAACAAATTGGCCGAGCGTGCGAAAGTCATTAAACCGATCAATTTAGACGATGTAGGGCTTGGGGGCTGGTTTCCTGCCACTGAAAAGACGGGGCCGTCGCCTTTTTTTGTGGGAAGCATCCAACACATGCCCCGCCCAAAACGGAAATGGTTCTTAGAAACCTATCGTGATGCTGACTGGACAGGCGCTCCCCTGTCTAAGCCCTCTGCCTTAGACACCATGAAGACGGCAGAAATTCGTGCCTTGCTGCAATCACTCTTTGGCTCCCCCTCTTCTACCATTTTCGATATTCCGCCTGAACGCAGAAAAAGCGATTTGGAACACATTCAGTTTGAGTATTACTTGGTGGTGAACGATACCATCCCCATCATGATTATGGATGGTATAGGGCCGAAAGGAAAAGGGGTGATTTTTGCCGGAGACTGGGCGGATGAGCAGGTTCTCCCGCTGATAAAACATGAATTGGTTCGGCGCTTGCTTCATGCAGTTGATCCGAAACCCTTTGTAGATTTCTACTTTGATCCAGAAAGAGACCTTTGGTATAGAACGGGGTTTGACGGGAGCCTGTATTTTACGGTTCAAATAAAAAAGCCCAAACAAGTATATGAAAGACCCTTTTTTGAAGATTCTCCGCCAGAAGTGCCGTAAGTGGTCTTGACCCTCGGTAGATTATCGTAGCCAAAGCCAACATGCCTTTCCACTAAAGACTAAAAAAATCAAACAAAACGGGGTATTTAATGCCATTTCGGACTTTCCTAAACCATTAAAAATCAAGAAAATGGGTTTGATACAAATGCCACCGGAGGTATCAACTTATATCCAATCGGAAATCACAGCTTTGACGCCAGATAAGTTTAAGTCATGGCCTTCATACGATTTCAAGCACAATCACAACGCCCTTGTTCTTCATTATGACGCCGATTATCTCTGGGCGATTACACCAAAAGGAACAATTCTTTGCCGCGATTTATTGGCCTTGGATGGTTTGGAGGAAGAAACCAATGCGGTGCAAATCCGTGAGGTTTTGGAAAACGGAGCCCAAAATCACCCCATCTTACAAGTTCTCTTGTTGCCGTTTTCGTCCAGTACGTCATCAACCGATTTTTAAGCAAAGCCAAACTTTTTCAGAATTTCTTCGGCGTGTTGGTTTACCCTTGGCTTACGAAAAATGTGCCGGATGATACCGACTTCATCAATCAAAAACGTATAGCGCAGAACGCCTTGAACAATATTGCCATACATATTCTTCTCCCCGAAAGTGCCGTATGCGTTTAGAATTTGGTGGTTTGGGTCAGGTAGAAGGGCAAAGGGCAGTCCAAATTTTTGGGCAAAGGCCGCATGAGACGGGTTTTCATCTGGCGAGACGCCAATCACAACAATGCCTTTTTCACGGAGCAAATGGTGGTTATCCCGTAGGTTACACGCCTGACGGGTACAGACCTCGGTATCATCTTCGGGATAAAAATAGAGCGCTACTTTTTGGCCTCTTAGCGATTCGAGGGAAAAGGCTTCTCCGGTGTGTGCGGTTCCGGAAAAGAGCGGTGCAGGATCACCTACTTTAAGAATAAAAGTACTCATATCTTATCGTTTTCGGTTCAGGCCCCAATCATAATTGGTATAAGATACCTTAAAAGCGTTCTTCTCCAATTTGGTGCGGAGGGCGTCTTCATATGGAAAAAAACGGCTCAAGTATTGTTGTACCGTTTGGCCATGCTTCTCGAAATCGGTGGCAAACCACGAGAAGATTTTTGAAAGCCGGATGGTGTCGGACTTGGGGTCAAGGTTGTTTTTATGTTTTTCATTTAGAAAGACGCGGGCTTGGTCATCTAATTGTTCTTCCAAGCGGATGCCCTCGTAGGCTTCACGGCGAAGTTTGGGGCAACTCATAGCGGCACAAACCAAGGCGAAATGGATACGTGGCTCTTTAAATTCCTTGCGAATGATCTCGTGTTCAACTGCCGTGAGCGTATAAGATTTCCCCCCGACCGTTACACTTTTCAGGTCCCAAGCACTTGTTTTGCCCGGAATAGGCAGTGGCGTGATGCGTAGAATACTTCTTACGGGATAATTCTCAATCACCAATTTCAGGGTATAGGCATTATAGGTATTGATCCAAAAGGCCAATCGTTCCAATTCTGGTAAACGGTCGGGATCGTTTTGGGCTAATTTTATGAGGTAAGCATCCAATTTTCCTCGATCGGTTTTGAGCAAGGCATAATCTACCATCCCCTCTTCATCCACAAACTTTTGGAGCACCTCGGTAAACACGGTGTGTTCAAAGTGCATGGGTTTTTGGATGGGATGACGGACGGGAATTTGGGGCACATTGGCGCATCCGGCCCATGTTACAAGACCCAACAAAAGTGCTGAAATACGTTTGGATGGCATGGTTTAGTGTTTAACCTAAAAAAATCACCAAGCCCAATCTTGCATGGTGCGGGCAAAAGCGTGGTCGGTTCGGTCTAATTGTAATGGCGTCACGGAGACATAGCCTTCTTCCAATGCGGCTAAATCCGTATCTGCACCCATATCTAAACTGACATGATAGCCTGCCAACCAATAATAAGGACGCCCGATGGGGTCTTTTCGTTCCGTAAAAGCCTCGTCCCAACGGCTCCGGGCTTGTCGGGCAATACGAAAGCCCTTAATTTGGTCTTCCGCCAGATAGGGCACGTTTACATTAAGTGCGATTCCATCCGGTAAGCCCTGCTCCAAGACTTGGCGGGCCACTTTTTGTGCCATTTTACCGGCGGCGGAATAATCAGCGTGTTTGTCAAAACTGTCTAAGGAAATAGCAATAGACGGAATACCCGCCACACAGCCTTCCAAAGCCCCCCCTACGGTTCCGGAATGTAGCAGGTTTACGGCGGCATTTGGCCCTTGATTGATGCCGGAAACCACCAAGTCGGGCTTTCTCCCCAGCCAAGTTCCAATCCCAAATTTTATACAATCTGCTGGTGTTCCGGTAAGGGCACAAGCCGTGATCCCCTCGCCAAGATCCCAATTAAAAAAGCGTAACGGATCTCGGATGGTGACCATATAGCTTACTGCACTTTGTTCGGTACGGGGCGCTACCACAAAGACCTCGCCTAAGTCCTTCATGGCATGTGCCAAAACCATAAGGCCATCGGCCTCGATGCCATCATCGTTGGTCATTAAAATAGTTGGTTTCTGCATCTCTTCGTGTTTTCTCCGTTCTTAAGGTTCTGTTCGCACATAGGGTACGTTTTGTGTGTTGAGTGCATCAGTAGCTTTCATTTTCGTTCGGGAAGTCACGGCTACGGACATCGGCGATGTATTGTTTTACAGCCGACTTAATTACCTCTTCTAAGTTCGCGTATTTTCGGACAAAACGCGGGTTGAAATCGTTGTTCAGGCCCAGCATGTCGTGCATGACGAGAACTTGTCCGTCGCAACCGTTCCCTGCACCAATCCCAATGATAGGGATAGTGAGTTTGGAGGCGATTTCTCGTGCCAATGTACTTGGGATTTTCTCCAGTACCATCGCAAAACAACCGATCCGTTCGAGCCGCACAGCATCTTTCCGGAGTTGATCGGCTTCTTCGGCTTCTTGTGCCCGCACCTTGTACGAGCCAAATTGGTTGATGCTTTGTGGCGTGAGGCCGAGATGCCCCATGACTGGGATTCCAGCGGAAAGGATGCGTTTGATCGTATCTTCTTCGACTTTCCCCCCTTCTAATTTCACAGCATGTGCGCCGGTTTCCTTCATAATGCGGATGGCGGAGGCCAAGGCTTTCTTAGAATTTCCTTGATAGCTGCCAAAGGGCAAGTCCACGACCACAAAAGCCCGTTGCGTACCCCGAACTACACATTGTGCATGGTAAATCATGTGATCTAGGGTAATGGGCAGGGTGGTTTCATGTCCGGCGATCACATTAGAGGCCGAGTCTCCCACCAGCAACACATCCACACCCGCACTATCCAAGAGTTGGGCACTGGTAAAATCGTATGCTGTTAACATCGAAATGGGCGTTCCGGCAGCTTTCATATTGCGAAGGCTTTGGGTGGTTACACGTCGGATTGGTTTATTTTCAGGTTTTACCGTTTGGGTGCTCATGGGTTTATGCTCTTTTTGTTACCGTTGGCGGGCTAAACTACGGACGCCGCAAAGGGTTTTCATAAATGAATGGAGAATTATACATCTTTTTCCCAATGACTGGAAACGCAAGTCATGCGCCTTGTGTAATGATTCTTTTGTAAACCGCAAAAAAACGACTTGTTTACATTATATTCCGAGGATGGCTTTCAATCCTTTAATGCTTATGACCTTGTCTATCGAAACGCTCAACAACGTTCAACTGGCTTTTTTCCTTGCTGGTGGTTATTTGGTCTCGCGGCTGATGATCAAGTCGCAGTTGCCGGAAGCCTTGGTTTTTTGGATGATTGGACGGAAGCACCTTTCGGTTTCGCGGCTGTTGTTTTATTTATTGGCCATCAATGCCATCTTAGGTATTTTTATTCATCATGCCATTGTGGTACTGACGCTTATCCCACTTGCCTTATTGATGCAAGAAGCCATCAGTGATTCCAATCCCAAGTTTGATCGGTTGGTTCCCACCATGTTGGCCGCCTGTTTAATGTACGGCGCAAACATTGGCGGTATTGGGGCCATCACCAGTTCTGCCGCCAATGGCATATTGATTGCAGGAGCCAATGGGATTTTGCCCGGTTTGGGTGGTGCGGTTTATGGCGCTGAAAAACTCACTTTTTTCTTGTGGATGGTTTGGGGTGTTCCTTTGGTTTTGGTTTATACGGTATTGGCATGGGGCGTTCTGGTGCTATTTTTCCAGCCCTACAAACATTTTAAGACCCATCTTAGGTTTGAACCAAAAGAAAGCCTTGAGAATGTTTTTCGGAAACCGGCCATTATCGCCGCTATTTTCACGTTTGGTGCGGCCTTCCTCTTTTCGATGGCTTCCAATGTCTGGCCGTCGCATATTCTTCCGATCACCATTGCCACAGTTGTGTATTTTCTTGCCATCATCTTGTCTTTATTCTTCTTCAAGATCGAAAAAGAGGGGACGTGGGCTCCACTCCTCACCCTAAGCGATTGTGTGAGCAATTTGCCCAAACGCGGACTAACTTTGGTTGTGATTACGGTTGTGATTGCATTTTTCTTGGGACTCGGCATAAATTACTTCCGAGATGGACTTACGGGCTTGATTTCGGCAGTGGTGGACGAACACACGAGTGTGCTTACCCTGATGGTTATTGTGGCCATTTTCGCAACCTTCACTACCGAGCTTTTGAGCAATACTGTGATCCAATACGCCCTTTTCGCGTTAATGCCCTCATTGGCCTCCGTTGTGGATTTTCCCATCCTGCTGGGTATGATTGTGGCCACCCTGGCCTCCAGTTCTGCTTTTATGAGTCCACTTTCCACCGGAGTGAATAGTCTTGCTTTTGGGGAAATGCGGGGGGCTTCTTTGCGAATGTTGTTGTTTGCCGGCTTTTTTATGAACCTTGTCGGTAGCCTTTTGGTTGCCGTTTGGACACTCACGGTAACACGGTGGGTTTTGGGCATTTGATGTTTTTAATGCAAAATCTCTTTCTTTTGCAGTGTACACCGGTCTTTCTGGATCCCCTTAACCATTCCTCTTGAGAAAACTTTTCAATTAAAGGATTTTAGCTTATCTTGCTTAAACGGCACTTTTGCCTAATTCCCCGTTATTCTTACAAACCGTTTTTTCTATGAGTACTACCCAAGATACGTCGTTCTACGGACACCCACGAGGTCTGGCGACGTTGTTTTTCACTGAAATGTGGGAGCGTTTTAGCTACTATGGTGGCCGTGCCTTGCTGATTTTATATATGACCGATCAGTTGGTGAATGGTGGTCTTGGCTTTACGGTTGCCGATGCTGGCGCAATTTATGGCCTCTATACGGCATCGGTTTATCTGACCAATTTGCCCGGCGGTTGGGTTTCCGATAAATTTTTAGGCGCTCGCAATGCCGTTTTTTATGGCGGAATTATTATTGCTATTGGCAACGTGTTGCTCGCCTTCCCCGGAATTGGTTTTTTTTATGGCGGCTTGGCGCTGATTGCCGTCGGTACGGGCTTGCTTAAGCCAAATGTGAGTACGATGGTGGGTTCTTTGTACGACAAAACCGATAACCGCCGCGATGCTGGCTTTTCAATTTTCTACATGGGAATCAACTTAGGTGCTTTTTTAGCGCCTCTGATCGCGGGATATATAGGTGAAACCATCAACTGGCGTTATGGATTTTTAGCGGTGGCGGTTGGGATGTGTATTGGCTTGGTACAATACAAAATGGGTGATAAACACTTAGGGACTGTCGGACGCTTTGTGCCTCCGGCTACCGACGCAGAGGCCGCACAACAACGCAAATCCCTGTTTATTGCGCTTGGCTCGCTCGCTGCCGCCTTTTTGATTCCTTACCTCTTGCATGTTGCCGGATCCATCCAGATCACGATTGACTGGATTAAAACGGCCATGACATACGTTTTCATCGCCATTCCGATTGTTTATTTTGGGTTTTTATTCCTACGTGGTGGGTTCACTGCCGATGAAAAAAAGCGATTGGCGGCCATTTTTGTCTTCTTTATAGCAGCCGCATTGTTCTGGGGATCCTTCGAACAAGCAGGTTCTACCCTCACCCTATTTGCTGATCGCCATACCAATAACCAAGTATTTGGCCTACCCTTCCCAACCACTTGGTGGCAGTCGGTGAACTCTATCTGGATTATTTCACTCGCGCCTGTTTTTGCGGCTCTTTGGATGTATTTAAACAAAAAAAATATGGAGCCTTCCACCCCCGTAAAGTTTGGGCTGGGGCTTTTGTTTGTTGGGTTAAGTTTCCTCTTGTTGGTGATTCCGGCCAATGCCATTGTTGCCGTTCCAGACGCAAAAGTAGGTGTGATTTGGCTCTTAACCGTTTATTTCCTTCAAACGGTTGGTGAACTCTGCTTGAGTCCGGTTGGCTTGAGTACAATGACAAAATTGGCTCCAGAACGTGTTGTAGGACAAATGATGGGCGTTTGGTTCTTGGGTGCAGCCGTTGGGAATTTTATTGGCGGAAACGTCGGCGGCTTGTTTGAGACCTACCCGCTCAATGGCTTATTCTTGGCAGTGGCCGGAACCTCTATTGCGGTCTCCTTGGTCATGTTTGTCTTGGTTCCTTGGGTTAAAAACCTTATGGGAGACATTAAATAGGCTCACCAAGATTATATGGGGCTTAACCGGATTGCAACATCTTGGCGTAACTTCTGTTTTTGGGGGTTGCGCCATTTGCTTGTTTGAAACCTCGAAACATAATCCAATATGCAAATACCAATAGAATTCCTCGGCCATGCGATAGGGCTTAAGTTGCCGGAATATGCAACACCCCACAGTGCCGGATTAGACTTAATGGCCGCGTGTCCAGAAGAAGAACCCATTATTCTGAAACCCAGTGAACGTGGACTCGTCCCAACAGGTCTTAAAATAGCCTTGCCAGACGGATACGAAGCCCAAATCCGGCCCAGAAGCGGCTTGGCCTTCCGCTATGGCCTCACCGTTTTGAATGCCCCCGGAACCATAGACGCCGATTATCGTGGTGAGGTCAAGGTTTTATTGGTCAATCTGGGGAAAGAATCCTATACCATCTATCGTGGCGACAGAGTCGCACAAATGGTGGTCGCACCGTATGTGCGTGTAGATTGGCAATTGGTTCCACAATTAGAAGAGACCCTCCGAGGCGAGGGCGGATTTGGCCATACAGGTCTCTAAATCATTATCCAACAACAACATGGAAGGCTCCGTAAAGAAATTGGATCTGGGTCGGTTTTGGACGGCTTCAAATATACTCAGCATCAGCCGTGCCATCGTCGTAATCCCGATTATGTACCTCATCATGACACAAGGATCGGTGGTGTGGCTGGCGGGTTTTGTGCTGTGGGGCATTGCGTCGGATTGGTTAGACGGGCAAGTGGCACGCTGGACCAATACGGTTTCGGGCTGGGGCAAGGTCTTGGATCCTTTGGCGGACAAAGTGGCGGCCATCGGCATTGTATTTGCATTGGTTTGGGTTAAGGCCATCCCGCTCTGGCTGATCTTCATTGTGGCCGGTCGGGATATTTTGATTGTTTTGGGTGGCATTTTGCTCTCGCGTAAAATTGGCGAGGTGACAATGAGTATTTGGACGGGCAAAGTGGCCGTTACGCTGCTTTCGATCATGGTCTTGTCCGCCATCTTAAAGGTACATCCCGACATCACCCAGATTTACACCAATACCACTGCAGTTCTTTTTATCTATTCGTTCTTTTTATATGCCCTTCGGGTCTGGGGCTTTGTTCGTACCGGAAAAGACGCCACCTTTGGCCAACTTTTGGATGCCTATGCGAATGAAATAACGGTTGCCTTGGTCGCCACCTTTTTGTTCCTCAGTTCCTCCACCTTGTTCGATGCCGTTTTTCCCGCTTTTATGTGGCTCTCGTGGGCTTGTGTGATGACGTGCATTTTGTTTGGTTGGAATGCCTTTAAAAGACGCCATCGCATTTTTTACCCCAAAATTTTGCACCTTCCTGTTGCCGCTACCTTTTTGTTTGCTCTTTATTTGATGTTAGAGCCAGACGCAGAGCTTATCCGATATGGCCAATGGATCATTATTGGTTTTATGGCCTATACCTATTTTCTTTTTATCATTGCTTCTTTTTGGCGATACAAGCCGATAGAGTATATTCAGCAAACGCCATCACCCCCACAAGAAATTAACGACAAAAAATGATTGAGTGGTTTCGTTTAAATATTTCTGGAGACCATGCCGAGGAATTGCTAATTTCGCTGGCCATCTTAGCCCTTGGCTGGTTGGTACGGAAGGTCACAGGCGAGGTCTTGATCAGGCGAATTGAAGACCCGCATCACCGCTTCACCATCAATCGCCGTGTGGGAAGAACCTCCGCCCTCCTCACCATGGTTTTAGTGGTGGCCATTTGGTTTCCAAACCTCAAAGAAATCGTTGCAATTCTATCCCTCTTTGGTGCGGGTCTGGCGATTGTGAACCGCGAGGTGATTCTCAGTATGGTGGCTTGGCTGCACATCATTACCCGACAGCCCTACTCGGTGGGTGATCGAATTGACGTCAATGGCGTTTCGGGCGATGTGATAGACATTAGCTTGCTCGTAACCACCATGATGGAAACCCGCGAATGGGTGCAGGGAGACCAAAGTACTGGCCGTATTATGCGTATTCCCAACAACTGGGTCTTCCAATTTGCCGTCAAAAACTATACGCAAGGATTTGAATACATCTGGAACGAACTCTTTGTAACGGTGTCTGAAAAAAGTGATTGGAATTTGGCACGAGAAATTATGATGACCTTGGCCCAAGAATCATCGTTTATCGTAGAACATCAAGTAAAATCCCAATTAAAAACCATGACCCAAGAGTATTTGGTTTATTACAGCACCCTAACCCCATTTGTTTATGTTTCTACAAACGAACGCGGGATACAACTAACACTCCGCTACCTTTGCAAGGTTCGAAACCGCCGTGGCAGCGAACATGCCATTATGCTTAGAATCTTGGAAGAATTTGCCAAGAACCCATCCATCGAGATGGTATTTTTTAAATAATCAAAACCCTTAAACCACACACATATGGGATTTTTTGATCGCTTCAAAAAACGGGACAACGACAACTTAGAACAAGGTTTAGAAAAAACCAGAACCTCCTTCCTTGGCAAACTGAACACCATGATTCGTGGTAAAGACAAGGTGGACGAAGAGGTATTAGACGAATTGGAAGGGATTCTCGTGACCAGCGACGTTGGTGTAAAAACCACGATCGAGATTATTCAAAAAATTGAAGAACGGGTGGCGCGTGACAAATACGTTAATACCGCCGACCTGAACGGCATTATCCGTTCCGAGGTGGCCAATCTCTTACTTGGCTCCTCCGCAAATCGCCCTGCCGAGTTCGGAGCGCCACTTCCCAACAAACCACATGTGATTATGGTGGTGGGTGTAAATGGTGTTGGCAAAACCACCTCCATCGGAAAAATGGCCTATCGGTACAAAGAAGCCGGAAAACAAGTGGTCTTGGGCGCAGCAGATACCTTTCGCGCAGCCGCAACCGAGCAACTTGCCATTTGGGCAGACCGCGTGGGCGTTCCGATCATCAAGCAAGGGCAAGGCGCTGATCCCGCAGCAGTGGCCTTCGATACCTTAGCCGCAGCAAAAAAACTCGGTGCAGACGTGGTTTTGATTGATACTGCTGGACGACTCCACAACAAAGGCGGACTTATGGACGAGCTTGCCAAAGTGAAGCGGGTGATGGATCGGCAAATTCTGGGCGCTCCACACGAAGTCTTGCTGGTTCTGGATGCTTCCGTTGGGCAAAATGCCTTACGTCAGGCAGAGGAATTCACCAAAAGTGTGGATGTAACAGGGCTGGTACTCACCAAATTGGACGGAACTGCAAAAGGTGGAATTGTCATTTGCATTTCAAATGAGTTTAATGTACCCGTAAAGTACATCGGTGTCGGAGAGAAAATGGAAGACCTACAGGTATTTGATAAAAGCAGTTTTGTCGAAAAGATTTTTGTCTAAAAACCTAAAGGCCCATTCAGTAGGTTAAATTGACGGCTCGTCTTTCGGTAAAAACCGTTCTGCCACAGAAAGGATACAATCCGCGAAAAAAATTGTATTTTCCATATAGTTACCAATCAGTGCCTTCCGAATCTTTTTTGGTGGAATCATGAACAGAAATTTTTTGATCCGTAACACAGTTTTGTTGGTGCTTCTCAAGGTTGCACTCAGCGCATCTGTTTATGCCCAAAGTGTTCCAGAATTTGACGTGGACTATGTGAGTACCCGCAATAGCCGCAATAACGACCGTACCCGCGTGGATTTTTTTACCAAAATTGCGCTTAACCAACTAAAATTTATTAGCCGAGGTGGGCAATTTATTGCCTTTTATGAGGTGACAACCGAAGTTTTTGAAACTAATGGCAAAGGCCAAGCCTCTCGAAAAGTTCTGAGCGCCAACTGGGAACGCACCGTCTCCATTAAAAACTACTCAGAAACGCAAAGTGACCAGATCTTTGACCTCGCCACCAACTCGGTCGAAATCCAGCCTGGAAATTTAATAGGTCAAGTAACCATCGAAGACAAAAATTCCGGAAAAACCTTTACTCGGGAGTTTTCCTTATTGGTTCGTAGTTTTACGAATGAGAACAAGCCCATCACCATGAGCGACTTATCCTTGGTGGATGACTATAGCCCAAACCGAACCTCTTTTACACCTAACATTTCCAATACCCTTGGCAGCGACCGTACCGAAGCTGTTTTCTATTTTGACGTTTTTGCCAAAGAAGCGGCTTCATTAACCGTATCGTATAGCGTACAACAACTCAAAAACTCAACCAAGCGTCCCTCGGTACGAAACCTTTTGAATTTCCGTCCAGATGGATCTAATTTAGAAACCGTTGGGATCGCAAATTGGAGTTCCAAGCCTCTCCGCGTTAAGACCGGAGAAAATGCAGGTGTGGTTTCCATCCCCCTAAAAGACCTAAAAGCAGGTGGTTATCAAGTAAATATTTTGTTGAAAAACGAAAAAGGGGAGACCTACGATGCAGCCGCTAAAGTCTTTAATATTCAATGGATGGGCTTAGACCAACAAGTCAATGATATCGAACGGGCCATCTCCCAACTTCGCTACATCGCCAAAGAAAATGAGATTGCTCAAATCCGTGGACAAGCCAACCAAGCCAAACGAGCAGAAATGTTTGCGGAATTTTGGCGTAAGCGTGACCCAACCCCCGGAACCAAGCGGAACGAGGCAATGGAAGAATATTATTATCGCATTTTCCATGTAAACCGAAACTTCGGACGCTTTAGCGACGGTTGGCAAACAGACCAAGGTGAAGTCTATATCCGATTTGGAGAACCCACCTTTGTTCAAAAACACCCCTACAATTTCGGAACCACCCAAGCCTATGAAGTCTGGTATTACGAGAATATAGGAAAAAAATTTATTTTTATAGACAAAACTGGTTTGGGTGACTACAAACTACTAAGACCTATCTGGGATGAGCGAAACCGAATGTAATAATGGCTGAGTTGCATTTCTGTTTTGTTTTTGCCCATTTCGGAATAAGGGTGCTGGTGTTCCTGTTGAACACGAGTGCCCTTTTTAATTTTCTGTGATGCGTAATAACGTCCCTAAAAACAGCACATTAAACGCCCAACAGCGATCAAACGAAAAGAAGTTAGAACACATCAAAAAAGAAACAAAAGCGAACATCCTTTTATCCTTGTCAACAAAAGATTATCTTCTGTTGAAGTTTTCAAGTTGTTCCTTCATTAACTTACCTCAACTAATCCTTTATTATATGTTACGTGTAAAACTTATGCGGAGCATGGTGGTTTTTTCCGTCATGGCCATCTTTTTTACAACTCCGATTTCCTTTGCCCAAAACGCTCCCAAACCGATTGACAAAAACACCATTAGACTGAATATCCTACAAATTAATGATGTTTATGAATTGGCTCCGATTAGTGGGTTTGGCGGTTTGGCGCGCGTTTCTGGTTTAAAAAAGCAGCTCCGCTCCTTAAATGGCAATACCCTGCTTATGATTGCCGGGGATTTCTTCAGCCCTTCGGCCCTCGGCACAGCGAAAGTGAACGACGAACGTTTGATGGGTAAACAAATTGTGGCCACTTTTAACACCATTGGTTTGGATTATGCCACCTTTGGAAACCATGAGTTTGACATCACAGAAGAACAATTCAAAGCCCGAATGTCTGAATCTAAATTCAACTGGGTTTCCTCTAATGTGACCGATAAAAACATGCAACCCTTCCCCAAAGTGCCCACCTCACAAATTGTTCGGATACAAAATCAGTACGGACGTGTAATGAAATTGGGCATTTTGGGTGTCACCATTGATAGTAACAAAAAGCCCTATGTGGCCTATCAAGACTATATGGAAAAGGCACGCGAACAAGTTGAATTATTACGCCCACAAGTGGATGTTTTGGTTGCACTTACCCACCTTGACATTTCGGATGACATTCGGCTTGCAGAGGCGCTCCCAGAAATTGACCTCATCATGGGCGGCCACGAACACGAGAACATTCTTGTGCGTCGTGGTGCAGACCTCACCCCCATTGCCAAAGCCGATGCCAATGCCCGCTCCGCTTATATCCACCGCATTACCTTTAATCGGGCAACCAAAAAACTCTCGCTCAGCCATGAACTAAGAATCTTAGACGGCACGGTTCCGAGTGATCCCGCAACCGAAAGAGAAGTGAACAAGTGGATTGAAGCAGGTTTTGCTGGTTTTAGGGCGGAAGGGTTTGAACCACAACGCACCGTGGTCACAACAACCGAAGCCTTAGACGGAAGAGAGGTTGCTGTTCGTAATTATCCAGGACTAATGGGAACCCGCATTGCAGATGCCATGCGTGCCGTCGTGCCTAATGCAGATTGCGCTCTGCTAAACGGTGGTTCTATCCGTATTGATGATGTGGTGAATCCGGGGCCATTGGTAGAATATGACATCATTCGGATCCTGCCCTTTGGTGGCCAAGTACACTCCAACACCATGAAAGGCAGCTTATTGAAAAAGGTCTTACTCCAAGGCGTGGCCAATAAAGGAAAGGGGGGATTCTTGCACCACAGTGGTATCACGATGAATGGCGATCAATGGATGATCAATGGTAGTCCGCTTGATGAGAACAAAACATACACCGTCGCTATGTCCGACTTTTTGGTATCTGGCCGCGAAACTGGGTTAGATTATTTAAAAGAGGGAAATCCTGATCTCAAAATTGGCTCCAAACATGGTGATATCCGTTTAGCATTAATTGCCGAGCTAAAGCGGATTTATGGCACTAAGTAATCAGACGTAAATTACTAAAAACAGTAGAGGCTGTCTCACCGATTGTGTGACAGCCTTTTCTTGCTCAGAACTTAACTGATATACGATAATAGTGGGTTAACGTGGTTTTCGCCGTTTGAAGTGGTGGTTGGTTTGGGTATTGAGGGCGAGATATATTCGTGACGACTTTCGCCAATCAGAAATAATATCTGGATACAATTTGCTCAAAAACGCGCCATACCGCACATTTTCTTCGATCAAACCTTTATTTTTTTCGACCAAACGGCTTTTCCCTCCGATAAAACTTTCGTTTGAATACAAAAATCTCGCTGTTTTCACCAACCATTATCCCGTTTTGCCGCAATCACATATTCATCAGTCATAAAATTTATCGTTGTCCCATTTGGCGGGATTATTCACGATTAAAACCGACGACGCAAAAGAAAAATCGCCCGAAGGCTTCACAAAATGGGAAATTGGTTCGCCTTTGGAAAATGTAGATTGGTTTCAGAGCATCATCCGTAACCCGATGGTGATTCCTGGACTCACAATGGTGGAGCGCACAACGCATGTTTGTTAGTCATACGCAAACATCTAACGGTTAATGATCACACGAAGCGACTTTGCATAGTGTCCAGCTTCCATTCGTACAAAATACACCCCGTTTGGAATAGCAGTGTTATTAAGCACGACATGGTGTTCGCCCGCAACAAATTGGGTGTTTGACCGAATGGATTGCACTTTCCTCCCCAGTAGATCAAAGAGTGTCAAATTGACGATTTGCGGATTGGCGAGCCGGAAGACAATTTCGGCTTGGTAAGTGGCCGGATTTGGATACACCGCCAAAAGGTTGGTTTCGACGGGTATTGACTCGCCCTCGTTTGCAACACTCGTACCCGAAACCACAACATCTGCATAGTGGGTTCCTCCCACGCCATCGCCTACAACATAGGTAAATCCATCAGCACCTTTAAAACTTGAGTTTGGTACATAACGCACCTGGCCATTTGCCTGCCATTCAACCACACCATGTTTTGCCCCAAAAACGCCGAGAATTTGCAAACGGTCTGCATCTGGGTCAAGGTCATTGTCCAAGACATTGATCTGTGCAGAAGCATGATGATTCACCGCCAAACCATCTTGTATTGCAATAGGCGCGGTATTGGTAGCGGGATTAAGTAGAAAAGCACGGGTCTTTCCGTTCAGTAGGCCATATCCCACAATTTGCCCATTCCGGTTTACATCTCTGGCTTCTTTCAACACCCAACCAGTACCTGGTGGGATCAGAGCGTTTAAGTCAAAGGTTTTGTCATCCAACCAAAGCACCGCCCTTGTGCTTAAGGCGGCTGTGGTATAAACACGTTCCATCCTTGCCGAAAAAGCGGCCTTATGGGCCTGAATTTCGGGACCAATACGGTCGTTTTCTTGTTTATAAAGAGCGGCTCCGCTTAACGTTCCGGCGCCAACAATCCATCCCATATCGCTGATGCCATACGCCTCCGCAAATGTACCGGAAAGGGAGGTCAATGTGGTGGCTGTGGTTCCATTCCAACGCACGGCTTCCACCACTTCACCCGATTGTCGGCTCCCCACAATGACATCCAAATTATTGATCCGGTACGCCCGACTATCGCCCGCCAAGACCGTTTGGTTACGGAAGGCTTGTGCCGCTCCCGTCCCATCATAGATGAGACCCGTAACCACTCCGGCAAGGTTAATGTCGAATGCCTCGCTTTGTGGTTTTTCGCCGAAGGTATGGAGGTTTTCCATTTTGCCAGCAAACGAAAAGGCCTGCATCCGATTGTTGTTATCAAACGAAGCGCCAATCACTTTGCCGCTATTCGAGACCGCATTACCAATGCTAAAGCCGCCGCCAAGGTGACCCAGAAACTGTACGGGCGCCAATGGCTCGGCAGCACGCCAAAGAAATGCCTCATCAGTTCCGGCAGGAGAACGCATATAACCCGTAATAATGCCTGTTTCACTTAAACCAAGCGCTTGTCCGACCGTATTTCCGATGGTGATTAA
This sequence comes from Rhodothermia bacterium, assembly GCA_017303715.1. GTDB lineage: Bacteria > Bacteroidota > Rhodothermia > Rhodothermales > UBA2364 > UBA2364. Next base: position 108,067 of record JAFLBZ010000007.1, read on the forward strand.
GCCATTGTTATTCCAGAAGAAAGCACGATCCTGCCCACTGGCATTTTTGGTAACGCCTACAATTTCTCCCGCATCATTAATGCCCCAAGCACGCGCCGCATTACCAAGAGAATTGACTTCCAAGAGACGATAGGTGATGGCCTGAACCTCCACCTGAACCAATGCCGAGGCTCTTCCACCTTTCCCATCCGAAATGGTGTATTCAAACCGATCTGTACCTAAAAAACCCCGATTGGGTGCATACGTAATGGTTTGATTGCTGTTGACAGTTGCGGTTCCATTCGAGGCGGCTATCCCTGACAATGTGACCAAGAGACGATCACCGTCCAAATCTTGGTCATTTTGCAGTACCGTTACGGTGACGGGCAAGTTCATATTGGTGGCGGCGGCATCGTTCAAAGCCACAGGCGCACGGTTGGGGTTTTGTTTTATCGAGAGTGCCACCGTAACCGTTTCGGAAAACGCCCCTGTTGCATCTTTTGCGCGATAGGTGAAGTTAATATCCCCAAAGAAGCCAGACGCAGGCACAAAAAGTACGCTTCCATCGGGCGAGAGCGTAAGGGTTCCCGAAGGTACATTGGCTTGCAAAACAGCCGTCAGCGGGTCGCCATCCACATCACGGTCATTGGCCAATACCCCTGGTGCAGGAATATTAATGGGTGTGGCAAATTCGGCCTCATACGCATCCGTTTGTGCAATGGGTGCATCATTCACCGGCGTGACCTCAACCGTAACCAATACGGGCAATGAAAACAAATTTCCGGTATCTTGAACACGATAACGGAATTGATCGAAACCATTAAAATCTTTGTTTGGTTTATACTGAACTTGGCTGTTAAGCACCTCTACCGTACCATGCGTGGGCAATGTATCTAGGAGAATAGTAAGTGCATCCTCGTCTGGATCGCTGTCGTTTTGCAATACCAAAATAGCTATGGGTGTATCCTCGGCGGTTTGTGTCCTATCTGCGGTTGCTATGGGCGCACTATTGCTGTTACGAATGTTAAGCGTGACTGTAGCCGTATTGGATTTTGCGCCAGATGGATCTACCGCAGCATAGGTAAAGGCATCTTCTCCGGTAACATTCCGGTTCGGGGTATAAACCAATTGTCCTTGCGTATTTGAAGAAAGTGTACCTTTGGTTGGTTGCAAGATCACGCCAAAGGTTAACTGGTCTCCGTCAATATCGCGGTCATTGGCCAAGACATTGATCATCACCGGAGCGTTTTTATCGGTTATCGCAGCATCATTGACGGCAATAGGCGGATCGTTGACGGGTGTGACGCTTACATGAACGATGGCCGCGTTTGACGTAAGACCCTTCGGATCTGACGCCACATAGCCGAAGGTATCCGAACCATTAAAATCCGGCTTTGGCGTATAACGTAATAAGCCATTCTGTGTTTGAACAACACTTCCATTGGTGGGCTGGGTAATTGAAGTCACCTCCAGAGGATCACCATTAGGATCACGGTCATTGGCCAATACCTTAAAATCGCTCGCTTGGTCTTCTAATGTTGTAAACTGATCGTCCAAGGCCACAGGAGCACGGTTTGGATTTTGACCTACGTCTATGGTGACATTTACCGGAGTTGAACTTGCACCAGCCGCATCCCGAACGACATAGCGGAACGTAATGGCTCCAGAAAAGTCTTTTGCTGGCGTGAAGGTGAACCCCCCACTTTCCTGAAGGACAAAATCGCCACTTTCGGGTTTTTGCTCCAAAATGGCCACCAATTTATCGCCTGTATCGGGATCATTATCGTTTTCTAAAACGCCGGGGCTTGCAATGGTTAGCGCTTGGTTAAAGGCCGTTTGGTAGGTGTCTTCCACCCCCTTTGGCGGATCATTGACAGGACGAACCACAAGGTTCACACGCGCCGTTCCTGACCTTTCACCTGCCGCATCTTGAACAACATACGTAAAGAAGTCCAGACCATTAAAGTTGCGAACCGGCGTATAGCGTAATGCGCCATTAGGTAATACGATCACCGAACCATTGGGCGGATTGGTAAAACTTGCCACACGTAAAACATCGTTCAAATCCACATCTACATCATTGCCCAAGACCGCAAGGTCTATCGCTACATCTTCATCGGTGGTGGATTCGTCATTTACGGCATTAGGTGGATCGTTGACGGGTAGGATGGTCATTCGTACCGTTGCAATATTGGAAAGATTGCCCACCCCATCTCGGACTTGGTAGGTAAATTGGTCACTGCCGTTAATGTCCGTATTTCCCACATAACGTAACGAACCTTCTTGATCAAGTAGGATTCCTCGTTGTGGTTGCGAAAGAACAATAACGGTTAATTCGTCGTTTTCAGGGTCTGTATCGTTGGCCAACAAATTGAGCGTTACAAAAGTGTCTTCATTCACCACCACATTGTCATCTACTGCATTTGGTGGACGGTTTTGAGCGGCCTGTACTTGGAGGGTAACAGTTGCGGAATTGGATCTTGCACCATTCGCATCTTGCGCTTGATAGGTAAAAATAGCTGTACCGGAGAATGAAAGGGGTGTTGTAAAGCTAAAACCCCCATCGGGACGTAAAACCACATTACCTGTAGTCGAATTGGTGACCAGAACAGCCGTCAATACCGTTTGCTCTACATCTGTATCATTGGCCAAAACGCCCGGTGTCAGAATGTCTAAGGTTGTGCCTGCGGTTGCCTGATACACATCGTTGTTTGCTATTGGTGCATCATTTACAGAGACAACCGTTATATCCACCGCGACCGTTACAGAAGTTGCGCCACTGGTGTCTGTAACACGATAAGTAAATTGGTCAGCCCCAAAGAAGTTCGCATTGGGTTTATACACCCGATTGTTTTGTTGGTCAAAGCCTAACGTTCCATTGGTGGGTTGTGAGACAACTCCCACCGTTAACACATCCCCATCCACGTCCGAGTCATTGGCCACAAGGTTCAGAATAACTTGCGTATCTTCATTTGTCGAGTACCGATCGGGCTGAGCAATCGGTGGATCATTCACGGGTCGAATAGTAAGGGTCACGGTTGCAGCACCCGAAGTCGCTCCGGCGGGGTCTTTAGCACGATACGTAAAGGTATCTACCCCATTCACGTCTTTATTGGGTGTATAAACCAATTGTCCTTGTTGGTTGGTAGAGAGCAGCCCCTTGGCGGGCTGGGTCAAGACCTCAATCGTTAGCGGATCTTGGTTGGGATCGGTATCATTGGCCAGCAAGTTTAGGTTTACTGCGGTATCTTCGTCCGTAGTGATTTCGTCTTTGACAGCAACGGGTGGGCGATTGGGATTTGCCCCGACCGTGATGGTGACTTGTGCTACACCAGAACGCGCACCTGACGGATCTTTGGCTTGGTACGTAAAACCAACCTCGCCCGTAAAACCAGCTAAGGGCACAAAAGTAAACCCGCCATTTGCAAGCAAGGTAAGGGTTCCCGAACTTACATTCGAGATCAACACGGCTTCCAAAACATCGCCATCCACATCCGAGTCATTTGCCAAAATGCCCGGCGCTTGCACATTCAGCGTGGTATTAAAATTGGTTTGATAGGTATTTTCCGTAGCGATAGGTGCATCGTTAATCGGGCGAACGGTAATATTCACCTTAACGGCCTCCGAACGTGCGTTGTCTGTATCCTGCACCAAATACATAAACTCATCCGACCCATTAAAATCAGGATTGGGCTTATAGATTCGTTGACCTTGTTGGTCAAAGGTAAAGGTTCCATTTTTAGGACTGGAGGCAATAACGACCGTCAATGTACCTCCTTCAGCATCGGAGTCGTTTGCCAATAGGTCTAACAAAATGGAAACATCCTCATCGGTGGTATAATTATCGGCAGTTGCCACAGGCGGGTCATTTACTGGTGTAACTATAATCTTTACCTGTGCGGTATTAGAACCGGCCTGTTGTGGATCTTTTGCTTGATACGTAAAGTCATCTGCCCCAAAAAAGTCTTTATTGGGCGTATAAATCCAAAGATTATTGACCAACGCCAAGGCTCCATGTTTGGGTTGAGTGATGGGCTGTGCGGTCAGTACATCGCCATCCGGATCGGAATCATTAACGGTTAAATTGAGGGAGACAGGCACATCTTCGGGCGTCGTCACTTGGTCTTCTTTAGCTGATGGTACATCATTCACCGGCAGAATGATGATGGTTACGGTGGCATGATTTGACGTTAAGCCTTGTGGATCGGTGATGGAATAGGTAAAGGTATCACTTCCATTAAAGTCACCATTGGGCGTATAAACCCAAGCGCCTTGTTGATTTTTGGCGACAACACCATTTTTTGGCGTGTTTTCTATGGATACACGTTCGTCGCTTAAGGAAAAATCATTGTCTGGATCGGCATCATTTGCCGTCAACAAAAGCGTAACAGGGAAGTCTTCATCGGTTTCATAGGCATCATTACTTGCGATGGGCGCATCGTTTATGGGGCTGATGGTAATGGTCACCGTAACTGTTTGAGACACTGCTCCAGAGAGGTCTTTTGCCCGATAGGTAAATTGGTCAAGGCCATTGATATTTGTATTGGGGTGGTAAAATCGTTGTCCTTGTTGGTTTAAGAAAACCTGTCCTTTTTTGGGTTGATCAACGATTTCCACTGTTATCAGGTCGCCATCCACATCCTTATCATTTCCGAGCAAATCCAACAGCACTTGGGTATCCTCATTAGTCACATATTGGTCATCGGCGGCAGTTGGGGCGTCATTTATGGGAATAATGGTAATGAAAACCAGCGCCTCGTTGGAGTTTGCCCCCGATGGATCCTTAGCCACATATACGAAAGCATCGTTCCCATTAAAGTCTTTGTTTGGGGTGTAAACAAGTTGTCCTTGTTGGTTTAAGGCAAGTGTACCATTTTTGGGAGAAGTAAAAGTGGCAATTGTAATCGGGTCTTGATTAGGGTCGGTATCATTGGCAATAAGATTAAGTACGAGTGGTGTATCCTCATTTGTGCTTACCCGATCCTCAACAGCAACGGGAGGTTGGTTGGGGTTTTCTCCTACAGTAATGACCACTCGCACAACATCTGAACCTGCACCATCTGGGTCACGAGCAAAATACCCAAAGTTCATCTCTCCCGTAAAGTCTTTTGCAGGATCAAAGGTAAAGCCACCGTTAGGAAGTAAGGTTAATATGCCTGAAGCGGGGCTTCCCTCCAGAACTGCGGTTAGCTGGTCGCCATCCACATCTTCGTCGTTGTCCAAAATACCGGGGGCTGCCACAGTAAGTCGTTGGTTAAAGCCCGTTTGATATTGGTTTGGCCGTGCAAGTGGCGCATCATTTATAGGGGTAATCTTGACGAATACCGTTGCGAGTACCGAAAGTGCCCCAGTCGGATCTTTTGCTTGATAGGTGAATTGGTCTTCACCATAATAATTGGCCTTGGGCGAATAAACATACTGCAACGTTTGTGGCGAAAAAGTAAATGTGCCATTTTGGGGCTGGCTTACCACCTGAATCGTTATCGGATCGTTGTCTAAATCCGAGTCATTTTTCAACAAATCCATAGTGATAGGGGTATCCTCGCTTGTTCCGAAGCCATCATCTTTGGCAACGGGTGCATCATTGACCGCCCTTATTGTTATCCGTACCGTTGCAAAACTGGAAACGGCGCCTTGACTGTCTTTAATGCGGTAGGTAAAGGTATCCGTGCCAAAAAAATTGGCATCGGGCAGATACACAAGTTGTTGTTGTTCGTTCAGGACAAACGTGCCATTTTTAGGGCTTGTTCGGTCGTCTAAGGAAAAGGTATGTTTGTCTGGGTCGAAATCGTTCGTTAATAACTGCGTCAATGGAAAGTCCGTATCTTCGTCTATCGTAACGTCATCATTTACAGCAACCGGAGGCTGGTTGGTTGGTGTAGTGGCATCAATACGCAAGAAAACGATTCCGCCTTCACGATTGATGCTCCATTGTTTCCCCTCTCCCAAAGGTGGCAAGGTGAAAGACGGTTTGTTAAAATTCAGGTTTTCCGCCTCAATAATGTTAAAAACCCGCCCAATCGGTTCATCTGCAACAGAGCCATCCACATCAACCACATTCACCGAGCCGGCCAAATCTAAAGTCCCATTTACCTTAAACAAATCTTGTTGGTTGCTTGAAAGATCCATTTGAAGGTCAATATTATTAATGGATGCTGGATCACCCGACGGAACGATGGTAAGCGTTCCGAAACGGTTATAGCTCTGGTCATTGCCCGGCGAGAAGATACCGCGATTGGTTGTTGCACCAGAGAGTACGAGGTCTTGAGAACCCGCAAGGGTTGCATCAAATTCGTTTAGAAAAGTACCGGAGATTTCCAAACTTCCGCTAGATACGGTCAATATGCCCTTATTGGTGTAATCGGAAGCGATTTTACTGGAAGTCTGGGCTGTTCGGCTTGTACTTGATCGTAGTGGCTTCGTCGAGTTATTGGTTAGCAGGACATCCCAATTGCCTGTATTTTCTATTGCCCCACTTCTTTCTTTAATGGTTAGGATGTTTGCTTCTTCTTGAAAGACTACGCCTTGATTATGGAGGTCGCCATCACTCAAAATCACTTCAGATCCCGGATCGAAGCGTGCCGTACCTGTAACCGTCCAATGCGCTTTATTTTCTAACTGTAGGGTTACGTTGCGGCGCACATAAGCGCTTCCTGTTGTCAAAAATTGGATCCCATTACCGAGATGATTCATGGGACGTGTTTCCCCTGAAAGATCGGCTAAGAAATTAGCATTTTCTCTTACTTCAAGCCGTCCACCCTGAATTCGACCAGCGTCCACATAAGCCCTTTGTGCGAGCAGGTCTTTTTCGAGAGAGAGTGTAGCATGTGAAACCGACAAATCATTTACAAACGTATTTGTTTTTAAAAATACTTGGGCACCCTCATTAATGCTAAGCCTACCGATGTTAACATCAGCAGTCGCCTCAATAGAAGCGGAACCACCCACAAAAAACATCTGCCCTCCCACCCCAATAGAGGTGTTTTGTTTGGCTTCTTTTTTTGGAAGGTTGCTCCCCGCTTGAAAAACCGTAAAATTCCAGTTACCCAGATTAAAAAAGTAGTCTCCCGCTCCAGAAAAAGCGGCAAAAGACGTGATTTCATGTTTTTCGTGCGCCGCAGTCAAACTAAGAGTCCCTCCTTCAGCGACACTTACCCCTGCATTTGTAAACCAATAAAATGGGTTTCCGAGTGTCTCCTGCATTTTCATTTCGAGTGATCCTTTTTCAACAAGGATGTCCCCAAACATGAGTACGCCAGACAATGTTGCCTTGCCGCCACCGGCTTTGGTCAACTGGCCTGATATATTGATAGAAGTTATAGGCTCCGAGGCCAAGTCAGCTTCAAAATAAACATCCTGCTCACCACTGATGTGCATCGAACGGGAACCAAAGTACGTCGAAAGACTCCCACCCTGCATAATCACACTCATCGGGTTGTCTTGAGGAGAGATGACATTAAGATCACTTTGATATAAAAGGTTGCTTTTTATCAAAATGAGTTGATTACCATACATTTCACTTACACCAAAAACACTCATGCTCACCCCATCCAGCCGCCCGCCATTCCAAACAAACCCATCATTGACCGAATAAAAACCACCTCGTAATGCGCCATTTTCTAAGTGTAACTTTATCACCTGTACGGAGGGTGCTTTTAACACAATGGCAGGCGAGGCAACCTTTAAAAGGTTAAGGGAAACAAAATCGTTGGGGCTAACCTCTACCGTTGTGTTTCCGGTAGCCAAGTCCAAGATGGCGGAATCTCCCTCCTTTGGAACCCCGATAGGATTCCAGTTTTCAGGATTTCCCCACGAAGACCCAGATTTTCCAGTCCAAGTATAGGTGGTTTGTGCAAAAAGTGGGGGTGGGATCAAACAGAACAGAAAGCCCAGTACCCAAAAATAGCATGATCGCATAGCGAGATTGGTAATAACGGAAGTACAAAGAGCAGCGTATATGTGAAACAGGTCTTAAATCACCCTGATATGATTATTAAGTTGAATGGCAGCTAAGTGGAGCGCGTCCTGAAATATAATATAAAAAAAATTTAATGGTAAGTGTACTTTTGTTCCATTGAGTTTTTAAATTGTGCTTGGTAAATTTGAAAAATTGCTTGAAATATACCGCTAATAAAACCCTTTTTGCTGATCCATTTATCATCTTTCCTTTAGATAAATCATTGAAAACAAAGTGCTTAAAGCACGATTTCTAATAAATCAGAACCAGTTCTAAACGACAAGTCATTTGCGTTCGGGTTGGTTTATCTTCCGCTCTTCCGGTTTGTTCGGGTCATTTGTTTTACCTGAACAGGTTTCAAAAATTACTGCACATGGTAAAATTCCCCTTCCGTCATTGGTCAGGACTTTTATTTTTCTTGCTTACAAGTCTTACCATCGGCATGTCTTCGGCTTTTGGTCAGGGTACAGTTCGTATCACCATTTCGGGTGTTCCGACGGTTTTACAAACGCCTTATTTAGCAGAACTTCAACGCGATTACCAGATTGGGCGCTTCCCTGTCCAGTTGGTGTATAGCCATGCTTCGCGACAACCGGGGACATTTCGGTTCCAGCTCACATTAACCTTAGATGGCCAAGAAATTGTGTCCGAGACCTCGCCGGATGTCACCATTCGGCCCGGAGTTTACACATATCGTACTTTCAAGGATGCGCCGGAGATCATTTTTCCCGATTTAGCCACCCTGATCAACAAACTCCCTGCTGATCTGCAAACACGGATAAACCAAACCGGAACATTACCGGAGGGTCGTTATGAACTAACCTTAGAAGCCACCTCGACCGATGAAGAGCAGTTTATCGTCTCCCCGCCCGCCACGATCTCCTTCACCGTTTCGTTCCCAGAAGCCCCTGTTTTATTGTCTCCTTCGGATGAAGCGGTTGTTTCTCAAGCCCAACCCATTTTTACGTGGTTACCTGTCATTGTTCCAGCCACCCAGACCGTAGAATATCAATTTAGGATGGTGGAAATTTTACCCGGCCAAACCACCGACGAAGCCTTTCGCGGAAACAGAACCCAAGTAGAGTCTGCGTTCCAGCGGGGCACAACGTTTGTGTATGGCCGCGACTTACTGCCTTTGGGAGTAGGCAAGCGATATGCTTGGAACATTAAAGCACGAACGACCTCTGGTTCCCCCATTGCCCAAGACGGCCAAAGTGAAATCTACACCTTCTCATATGGCGTGGGTCATGCACCGGATGACGTTTTGGCGCAACTCAGGCAAATTGTTTTGGAACAAGGCTTGGCCACCCTCACTAATTTCTCCGATTTAGTACTGACAGATGAAGGAACGACTTGGTTATTGAATGGCCCGGCCACCCTGAACCTGACCTCGCCAACCACCGAGCAAGTAACGGTTAACTTAGAAAATATTCGTCTTCAAAAAGGCTCATTGGACGTACCAGTATTGCTCGATGGCTCGGTTTCTGCGCGTTTACCTGGAGATTCTAGCTTATTACGTGGTTCTTCTGGTGGATTGTTTGATGTCCGCCTTCTCCGCTGGACGTTTGGGCGCGGCTTCACTGCCGAAGGCGCTATCCGGCTCCCCAATGGCAACCTAAGTCCGGCAACCGGAAGTTTACGGTTTTCACGGAGTGGTTTCTCCGGAGAACTCATCGCCGAAGGCTCCGGTAGCACTCTATTGAGCTTAGGGAGTTCCAATCAGCAACTCATGTTGAACCGGATTCGTGCCCGTTTTCCAGAAAACCAACTGAGTGGCTCCGGACAATTCCGCCTTAACAATACAACTTGCGCTTTAGATGATGTGGTTTTTACGAGTGGTGTACAAGACTTGTTGATTAATTGCGCCCTCAACCAATCCATCCAAGCCGTACCTGGATCTAATTTGGTGCAATTACAATTAGACCGACTGCAAGGGCGGCTCCGCTTTGATGTGGGTGCTGGCAATATGACGCCCGAACTGTCGGTGAGTGGTCGCTTGGCGCTTCAGGTGTCGGATGGCTCTTGTGCAGCAAATCTTAATGCGGATATCACCGGAACGGGATGGCAGATCAGAGACCTTTCTCCAATTTGCAACCTGCCCAAATTGCCGTTGGGGCTTTTTGACCTCAACCTGAGCAATCTGCGTATTCCGCTTTTGGCCTATGATGCCGGACGCAACGAGTGGGATTTTGCGATTGATTTAGATGGCCAATTTTCTGGTGGCATTTTGGGCGAGACACGACTGCCGCGCATCCCAAACATCCGTTTAACGCCATCAGGACTTACCTTCCCAAGTTATGTCTTGGCTTCGGGTACATTTCCACCGATTCATCTCCCCAATTTAGGCCCATTACGCGGCCAATTAACGGCACTTCGTGTGCCCGTTTTCACCCTGAATGCCTTTAGCCTTACCCCAGATGCATGGCAACCAGTGGTAATGGACTTTGCCTTCCGGCTTTCGGAGAGCCTTCCGTTGCCCGCTTGTATGCAAACGCCACAATTTACCGTGCGTGATTTCCGTTTTAACGATGGCAATTTCATTATGGATTTAGGAAATCTCACGCCATCGGGCTGCGAATTGCCTTTAGGAATTGCCCAAATACGTCTGAACCAACTTAGTGGACAGGTGAATGGGCGTTTTGCGGGAGGACGGTTTAGCGCAACACCACAACTTTCTTTGGGCGGAGCTTTACGTTTTGGCGCACCGTTCACTTGTAGCGGCACCGAGGAAACCTTGCTTCCAGCCAACCTAACATTAGATTCCACAGGAAGACTTGTGGGACAGCTTGAAAACCTTGCACCTTCTTGCCCACTTAATCTGGGTTTTGGCAGTGGGACTTTAAGATCTGCCAACCTCATTCTGGGTAATACGGGGGGCACGCAAACCGCTCGTTTAGAGGCAAATGCGGGTTTAAACCTCAATCTCTTTGGTCAAAGTGGTGTAATGGCTGAAGGTTCGCTTAACCTAGACTTAATCACAGGCCGGTTCTCCACTTATAACTTCAACCTCACATCGGGATTCACCCTTCCCTTCCCTTCGAGAGAAAGCCCCCTCTTCACCTTCCAGCTAAACAGTGGATTGAATTTGTCGCAAAACGGGCTTGCCTTATCCGGAAACCATGCCATACAAATTGGAACCGACAACATCCCTGTGCAATTTGATCGTGCAATGTTTGACTTAAACACGCTGCGCTTAACACAAGGACTTGGACAAATTGGCGGACGTGGCGCCGCTTTTCAGCTGGCCTATTTGATGAATGAAGGCCGATTTACCTCCTTCCCTTCTACAATGCCACTCCCCGACCAAAACCTATTTGGCATACGGGTAGAATCGGTAAACCTCACCCCAACTGGATTGGCCTTTTCGGGAAATGCAACCGGACAACTCCGGTTTGGAGGTACGACGTTTGGGACGGATCGGCTTCAACTACGGTTCACCGATTTCACCCTTGCCACGGATCCAATCGCCGTATCAAGGGGCAATACTGGCTTTTTTGTGGACGGGAGCCGAATTGCAACCTTTGATGCTTCAGGATTTCGCTTAGAACCCAGCGGTATTTTGGCTGCTTTACCATTGCCCACACATCTACCATTGCCCCGAACTGATTTAGCCTTTTTACGCTTACGAACAACCGAAGCGGGACCATTATTAATCAATACAGAGGATTTGGGTGGCGGTAGGTTACGTCTTTTCACCCGTTCTGGTTCGCCCATTCAATTGGTTTTAGCGGGATTGGCAAATGGTTCTACCCCACCTTCCATCGGCGCTACCTTCGACTTGGTCGTCAATAATGGTGACTTTGCGATTCAAGAAGTCCGCGCCTTCAATGTAACGACTTCGGTAGATGTCAACCGTGCGTTATTCGGAAGTTCACCCTTACAACTTACCCGTTTTATTCTTTCCGGTGTTGGTTCGGCCCTTGCGCTTCATGCGGATGTACAGATGGCCTTGCCTACCGACCTCTCCCCCGATCCTTTGGTAGTCCGGAACCTCAGGTTGAGCGAGCGTGGATTTGAAGAAGCCGAGGTTTTGACAACGCTAAACCTGCCCGACCGTACCACCGGAACACTTCGCGGACGGTTATCTGCAAATGGGACAGGTCTTAGCGGGTTTTTGGCCTTAGAACGTGCTTTTTCGCTTGGCGCAAGTCCTGTGCAACTTTCCCTTTCTGGACTTAGGTTACAATTTCCTTCCACACAACTTACGGGAAGCGGGGTGCTTCGATTTTTCGGTGGAAGACAATCTTGTGCGGTAACAGATTTTGTTCTTGGTGGCACTGCTGGCATGGGGAACATTGACTGCCGGATTGACGAAGCCCTCCAATTGGTTCCAAATAGCAACCTCGCCACCCTGAACTTAGGACGGATAACCGGAAGAATCGGATATACAGGCGGACGATTTACGCACGATTTACAATTTGCCTCAAGTCTGGGTCTTGACATAATGAATGGTCCACGTTGTGGTGCAAACTTAAACCTACGTTTTACAGACACTTCTGGACTAAACGCTTCCGATTTCCGGCCAGATTGCTCTGAGACGCCGCGCCTAAATCTGGGCGCATTAGAAGCACTTTTTGCCAATTTGCGCGTACCTTCTTTGCAGTTTAACAACCTCACTGGACGATTTGATTTTGAGCTACAAACCGATCTTAAGTTGGCGGGTGCCTTCTTAGGTGCGCAAGGACTGCCATCCCTCCCCGGTATTCGGATTCGGCCAACAGGCATTACATTCCCCGATGTCAATTTTAATGCGACGCAACTTGCAGAGCTAAGACCCTTTGATTTTGGTGGTGTACAAGCACGGGTAAATGCCTTTTCCATGCGCGGTTTCACGTTCGATTGGTTTGGGCATACGCCCGACTCGCCGGGTAATTGGGATGCACAAGTTGGCCTGAACATCAACCTTGGCAATGTTACCGAGATCCCGAGATGCCTCCAGAGTACAGCGTTTCCCTTAAGCCTAAATGTTTCTGGAAGTCGCCTAAATGCTACCTTACCCGTGCAAACCTTGCGCGACTGTAGCCTCCCACTGGGCCCAGCAGCTTTGGAATTAACCGGCATTGGCGGAAGTATAACCGCCGCTTATGAATCGGGACGTTACAACCTTGCACCTATATTCTCGCTCAATGGAAACCTGCGGCTCTCAGATACCTTTACGTGTACCACAAGTTCTACCATGCCTCTCGGAACTGCCGCCCTTAACCTCTTGCCAAATGGCTTGGTTCTCGGCAATGTCACCGCCAACATTCCAGAAACCTGCTCCTTACAATTCGGCCCATTCCGCGCATCTGCGGGACGCACCACCCTGATCCTTGACCGCTCAGGCGACAACCAGACGGCCACCTTAGACGGTATTGCTCGCTTAGTGATTGGGGATAGTGCCCCTTTTGATGGCACATATAACCTTAATTTGTTTACAGGACGACTCAATACTTATCGGTTTGCCCTAAGTGCCCCTTTCGTTCTAATGGTTCCACCAGAAAGTCCGGTATTCAGGTTTAACATTACCGCTGGCGAACTTTCCGACGCTGGATTCAACATTAATGGCATCAACACTTTAGAGGTTGGTGGATCGCAAATCCGTTCGACCTTCGACAATGTGCGGCTCAATCTTTCCACCTTGGCCATTGAGAGCGGGCAAATCCAGATTGCTTCCGGCATGGGCTTAGAAGCGGGCATTGGTTCTGGGGGTGCATTACGTTTCAACGCAATACATGAGACCCAACCCGCCTCGGTCAATCCGGGCTTGATCTTGCGGCTTGGCTCCACCATCACGATAGACCGGAGCGGGCTTGGCCTTGGCGGACGTGGTTCTGCCGCGCTCAACTACCGCCCTGAAGGTGGCAAGGTTTTGAATTTACCACGCTTGGATGTGGATTTTGGGTCTGGTTTTTCGTTTAATTTTAGCCCCTTCAACGTAGGGACGGGACGGGCAAACCTCTTGGACGGAACCGCCATCATGGGCTATATAGACCGCGCTGGCATACAAATTAATCCGGGTTATCTCGTGAGCCGCTTATTGCCCGAACGATTGCCGCTTCCATCCGAAACCGTAGCCTATTTGCAATTGCGTAGAGGCGGAACAGCTTTGGTAGAGGCCACCTCCGAGGCCGGAGGGCGTGTTCGATTAGCCATCAAACGCGGTGAAACGGTAAACTTGGTGTTTCCAGCATTGGCTCAAGGTGGCCGGACACCAGAGGTTCCTGTAACTTTTACCGACGTTGTGTTCGATCCAGCCCTTTTACAAATAACGGGCGGAAGTATCACGGCGGATGTTTCGGGGCTATCAAGTTTTGTCTTGCCCGATCAATTCCCCATGCAACTGCGCAACATCTTATATGGCGAACGCACGGTTGCTGGACGTACCATTCGCGGCTTATTCCTCACTGGTAACCTCCGCATGTTGGGCCAGAATTGGGATGGCGATTGTCCAGCCGCTTTTCAGGTCTTAGAAACCGGACGACTTTCTGGAAGTTTGACATGCACAGGCATCAATCAAAATATTCCGCTTCCGGGTGTTGACAATTTTGCCTCGCTACGCATCACAGGGCTAAATGGCGCACTTGACTTAGCCCTGCCCGGCATTTCTGCTGGAGCAACCACCGTGAATTTTGGATTAGAAGGCCGAATTAACCTTAACAGCGGCGGAAGCGAAATGGCAAGACTTGGCTTTACCGCTACACTAAACAATGGTATATTTACCCTCAATACCACTGCCGAGGGGCGACAACCAGAAGGTTTACCTCGTTTGGATTTTGGGCCATTTGGCATGGGCATTACCCAATTACGCAACCTTAGCCTAAGCATAAATAGCGGCTCATTGCGGTTCGGTGTAGGTGCAGACTTAAATTTCCGCATTCGGATGCAAGATGGCTCGTTCGTGAACATTCCCGCTCATGACGCCTATTTTGGAACGGACGGTTTCCGCCTGCCCTCTATTCAACTAACGGGACGAACCTTGGCCGATCTGGGCATTGCCCCCATCACCTTAGGGCCGATTCAGATCCTGCCTACTCAAATTCGCATCCCGTCCCTTAATCTTAGCAGCCTTACCACCTTAAGTGCGGATCTCTTCGCCCAACTTCTTCCAACGTTTGACCTAAACTTCAGGATGCCCTCCGTCTCTGGTTTGTCCACCGATCTTGCCACGACCGATATTCCCTTCAATAATGTCACCTTCCGAAATGGTATCTTTTCGGGAACCTTGGGCAGTTTCGACTTGCCCGGAAGCGGTATTGTGGTTCCTTTTGGAACGGATGCCGGCCTACGGGTGCGGCAAATTATGGCACGGTTCTTCGAGGATGCTGGACGACAAGGCGTGGATGTACGATTTAATGGCGGGCTTCAGTTCCCGTCTGCTTTTGGAGATACCCGATCTTGTATTGCATCCCTTTCGGCGGCACTATCAACAACGGGCGATATTTCGGCGACCGCTACGGGCGTTGCCCCTTGTGGGACACTCACTTTTGGCCCCTTAAGTTTACGATTTACCCGCTCGGACTTGGCGCTCTCGTTGGGCACTTCCACTTCCGCGACTTTAGAAGGTGCTGCCGAGGCAACCCTCAGAACTCCGGATGGTCAAGTACTAACCGCCACCGGCGATTTGGGTGTAAACCTGTTGAACGCAACGCTTACCCGCTCCAATATCATACTCAATGGCCCATTCGTGTGGCAAATTCCATCCGACCGTGCCTTACTTTCCTTTACCATCAATAGTGCACGCCTCAACAATACCGGACTTACCTTCGACGGGGCCGGACAATTGGACGTTCCCGGTGCCCCCGTTGGTGTTCGGTTTAATACCGCACAATTTGGGTTTGATGGCCGGATGAATGGCGGAAGTGTGTCCTTCACTTCTGGTTTTGGGTTTGATATTCCCTTAGGCGAAGGAACCCAATGGCGTTTGGTGGCAGCAAGTGCCGCAGATGCCGTCGGAAATTTCTTCCGCCTCAACTTGCCCAGTGGCCTTAGCTTGGATCCAAGTGGGTTATTGGTCAATGGAACCGCCTCGGCACGCATTAATTATGGAACGCAGCGATTTAATGAAAGCCAGCTTAGTCTCAATTTTGCAGGATTCCGCATAGGGTTTTCTCCATTTGGCATTTCAGATGGCCGTGTTGATCTAAATACCCAAGACGCAGGAAGAACCGTCCGAATTGCCTATTTTGACCGTGACGGCTTCCATCCAGACAATCTTTTGGCCGCACTTCCGCTTCCTATACGGCTTCCCCTTCCAGATGCCCAACTTGCTTATTTGCAACTTCGCGACACTGGTGGAACGCTCCTGATCGAAACCGCCGACGAAGGTAGTGGGCGCTTGGCCGTCAGAACACGTCCGGGTTCACCGATCAATCTTGTTATTCCAGCACTACGTGGTTCTAACCCCACCGACCCTACCTTGCCCGTACAGTTCGAGTTTGTCCTTAATACAGGCGATTTCACCGTTCGGGAAGTGCGGAGTTTTGTTGCGAATGGCGCTCCAGCTTTAAATGCCGCCTTATTTGGTTCAGGGAGTCCGATCAATTTGCAACGGTTTGACCTCACCGGAAATGGGGTTGGATTGGCACTTCTAGCAGATTTAACCGTTACCTTGCCCAATGCCGTATCTTCCGATCCCCTTTCCATTCGTGGTATTCGCATTAGTCAACTTGGCTTTGAAGAGGCAAACATTAATGCCACACTGAACATGCCCGGTGGCGGTGGGCCAGCCAATGTAACTGGATTGTTGCGCGGTGGATCGGGCGGGCTGGTAGGAGAACTTTTGGCCCGTGCAGATGGGGTTCGCCCAATTCTCCGCATCGGCACGCAGCCCATCGAAGCCGCCCTGACGGAACTGCGCATCCAATTCCCCGACGTCCGCATTTCCGGAAATGGAGGCGTTTCTTTGATGAATGGAACCCCAACTTGCGCCCTTAACAACTTTACGCTTTCCGGCGAAACCAACAACCTAAACTTCTCTTGCTCGCTTGCACAACGCCTCCAATTGGTTCCCGGAAGCGCTTTGGCCACACTCGGCGTAGCCTCCCTCTCTGGCGACCTCACCTTTAATGCCCGCACCAATGCTTTTGGATACAACCTGAATGCCTCTGGCGATCTGGCGATGCAAGTCGAGGGAATGGCGGCTTGTGGTGCAACTTTAGACCTAAGCATCTCCCACGTTACGGGATTTGCTGCACGAAACGTCCGCCCAAATTGTAGTGGAACCCCACAGTTGAACCTTGGCTTTTTGAATATGGGTTTCAGAAACCTGAACCTTTCCACCTTAGCATTCGATCCTGTTTCCCGACGTTTCTCTTTTGAACTGGCGATGGATGCCAACCTCACCGTTCCCACGTTCAATAACCTTCAGTTGCCCCAAATACCCATCCGGCTAAGCGAGTCTGGAATCCGGTTTAACCCTTTTAATTACAATGAAACCGACCTCACGGGATTGGGTGCATTTAATCTTGGGTTTGCTCAAGCAAGGATCACCGGATTGCGTTTGGCGGCTCCATTTACCTTTAATTGGTTTACGCACGACGGGACGACCGCCGGAAATTGGGATTTTGCCTTTGATCTACGGATGAACCTCCCCAGCGGCCCTGAATTTCCGGCTTGCCTCCAAACTTCAGGTATTAACCTAAACAATTTGCGATTCTCCGGTGCAGGTGTCAGTTTCAACTCGGCCATTTCTGCTATTGGAAGTGGTGGATGCAATATCCCTATGGGGCCTGCTACCTTGAATGTGAGCGAATTAAGTGCCCAACTCGATGGCTCGTTCAACAACCGTTCCTTCAACCTCGCACCAACCATTCAAATTGCGGGCGGCATCAACCTTGGAGCGCCCTTTACTTGCTCTGGCCCACCACGTCCACTCAGTTTAGGGACAACCCGCCTCAATATTGGCCCCGGCGGATTGATTCAAGGGCGGATTGAGAACCTCGCGCCCTCGTGCCCCCTTCAATTCGGAACCTATGCGGCTTCGGTTAGCCGTGCGAACCTCATTTTTGGCGTTTTGGGTGGTCGTCAAAATGTGCTGTTTGATGGTGGCGCTTCCTTGACATTCGCCCCAGGTCAATCGGTATCTGGGACATTTGAATTAGATGTAACCAATGGACGCTTTAACCGCTATTCGTTCAACTTAGACAATCCATTTGACTGGGCCGTTCCTGCAAACAGTCCGGTCTTTACCTTCCGGATCAATCGGGCGAGGTTAGACCAAAATGGGCTTCTAATTGACGGCAGAAACAACCTCCGGTTTGGCGATGGGGCACAATTAGGCGTGACCTTCGATCAGTTCTTGTTTAATATGGACTCTGCCTCCATCTCCTCCGGAAGCATCACCTTTGATACCGCTTTCGCCTTACAGGCTGGCATAAACGAAACCACCAACCAACTTGACTTCTCGGCTGCGGCACTTAACGCACCGCTAACCCTGAGTCCGGGAGCCATGCTCAAATTAACAGGCGCTATTCGTATTGACAGAACGGGACTTGGTGTAACCGGGACCACCGATGCAGCCTTACGGTACCGCGACTGGAACCTTTCGGGGCTTGGATTAACGTATTCAGAGGATTTCCGGCTTTCATTTAGTCCTTTTGGGATTACCACCGGAAACATGACGATCCATCATAATGGAGCGCGTGTGGCCACCATTTCCTCAACGGGGATTGCCATTGATCCGGCATTTGTAGTGTCCGTTTTACCGGATCGTTTGCCCGTTCCTCATGTGGATGTTGCGTATTTAGAACTACGAAGAGGCGGACGTTTGATGGTGGACATGACCACGCTTCCAAGTGGGAACCTCCGCATCAATACCCAGTCTGGGCAAAGTGTTAACATGGTAATTCCAGCCCTTCGAGGCACAGGTGCAGCCCCTTCATTGGCCGTAACCTTTAGTAATTTTGAAATTGATCCAAGAGATTTCCGCGTTGTAGGAGGTTATTTCTCAGTTCGCACGTCAGATGTATCTCGCATTGTATTACCCGCCAATTTCCCTCTTCAACTTACTGAAATCGGGTATGGTATTCAAACTTATGAAGGTTCACCATTGGCGGCACTCTTCTTAAGCGGTACGGTTCGTCTTTTTGAAAACAATGTTCCAGCGTGTAACCTCACAACCTTTATACAAATGGATGGGCGCTTACGAGGCAATGCTGGATGTAGGGGTATGGATGCCAATATCCCCTTGGTTGGCTCCTCCAATCTGGCCTCACTACAAATTAGGGACGTACTTGGTAGCATAGATGTCCCCCTCACTGGCGGTTCTCCGACCTTCTCCTTAGACGTAAATGCCGCCTTCCGTATCCGCACCCGCGACGAAGTGGCCGCACCGATCGCTGCCGAGTTGGAGGTGAACGCACAATTTAGCGAGACTGGTTTCCGGCTGACGGGTTCCATGCCACGTTCTTTATCTTCGCCCCCAACCATAGACATGGGCATTATGGCGATGGGCATCAACCGGATTTCCAGCCTTACGATGGATTATACAGCAGGACGATTCACCTTCCGTGCTGGTTTAGACATCCGAATGAGGTTTGGCTTGGAGGAAGGACGCCGCGTAGAATTACCTTCATACAACATCGAAATCTCGGATGCAGGCTTACATTTTGCCGCCATAGACCTACACAGTGGCTCTGTTCCACCGTTGAACTTAGACCCATTTACCTTGGGGCCTGTTGCCATTGACCTCTTGGCCTTCCGTATGTCGCCGATGACGGTGGACTTTTTTTCTGGTCGTTTCTCCGGCTTTAACCCACGTTTTGATCTTGAGGTCACGCTACCCGGCTTCCGCACCAGCGCTCCCGAACTTGCCAATGCCCGAATTTCCATAAACAACGCCGGCTTACAAGACGGCAATTTGGTGGGAAGTATTGTGCCTTACATACCGGATGGCGGACTTTTGCGGATTCCGATGGGTGGAAGTGTTAGCATGAATGTGACGCGCATCGAAGGTAGTCTGCTTAACGATAGTGGTACACAGGGCTTTAACTTCCAATTAACCACCGAGTTAGAATATCCTAACCTGAGTGGTTCCGGGCCAGCCTGTCGAAATCCCATCAATTTGGGCTTTAATGGTACAACATTCACAGCCAGTGCGAGTTTAGTGCCTTGTGGTTCACTCAATTTTGATCCGGTAACCTTACGCTTTACCACCGCCAATTTAGACTTGGCCTTTGGTGGAACACCTCGCGTACTGTTCCAAGGTGCCGCCGAGGCGACCATTCGCCGAGACGGAATGGGGCCAATAACTGCAACCGGAACTCTTGGCTTGGATTTACTCACGGGTGAGATCTTCGATGCCGCAATTGCCGTAACAGGGCCGTTCACGTGGTCGCTCCCTGCTCGCGAGCCCGTTTTCTCCTTCACCGTTAACAGCGCAAGCCTTAACCAAGACGGTATCACCTTTAGTGGCGCCGGAAATTTACGTGTAGGAGAAGGTTCCATAACCGTCAACTTTAATAACCCACACTTCCGTTTCCGAGATATGGCCCTCACAAGCGGGGACATCACCTTGAATACAGCCATTGCTTTTGACATTGACTTAGGTAGCGGTGGGAGTTTATTCCGTTTGGTAGCCCCAACAACTGCCGTACCAACGGGGAATTTCTTCCGGCTCGGTTTGCCCTCCAACCTCCGCTTAGATGCGACAGGCATGACGATCAGCGGAGCGGCTACGGCGCAACTCCGTTTTGGAACTAGGCCAGAAGATTTTTATAACAACCTAAGCCTCAATTTTGTAGGCTTCACCATGAATTATGTCCCTGTTTCAGTAACGGCTGGACGGGCAGACATCATGCTCGCTTCTGGAGGAACCACCACACGACTTGCATATTTTGACCGAGACGGTTTTCATCCAGACAATCTCGCTGGAATTTTGCCCATTCCCGCACGTCTGGGCTTACCAAACCAAGACATTGCTTATTTACAGCTACGCTCCGGCTCCTCCAATTCGGATCCATTGCTCATTCAAACGCAAGACATGGGCAGTGGTCGGCTCCGAATTTATACCCGTCCGGCACAGCCGATCCAAGTGGTCTTTGCCGGATTTACAGGCGCGCCTAGTGCAGGCGTCGAGCTGGATATGACATTAAATACCGCTGATTTCTCGGTGGTGAGCGTCGGAACTTTCAACGTGACCATAACGGAGCAACTCAACCAAGCCTTGTTTGGAAATTTCCCCGTTGCCCTCACCGCACTTGGCTTTAGTGGCACCGGTTCTGGGCTTACTTTCCAAGCAAGTGCCCGCATTAATCTACCGGAAAGCCTCTCACGACTACCCCTCAACGTAGAGAATTTGCGGATTACCTCCTCTGGATTTGAAAGCGCGACCGTTCGGATTGGGACGTATTCTGCCAGTTACCAACCTTCCTGCGAAAGTACGCCCATCCAACAAGCCAGTTTTAGTGATGGTGCGGTGGTGGTTGCGGCTTGTGGCATCGAGATGGTATTGGGATCTTCCGGTGTTTCCTCATTGCGGTTTAGCGGACAATTAGGTGGAACGTTCCTTTCAAGTAATACGGGAGTGGTCTCGCGAATGCACCTTTCTGGAGAGGTCGCCAGTGGTAATTGGAGCTTTGTGGCCTCCGGTTCGCATTTGCCCTCTTCACGGATTAATCTTGGCTTTGCCACCCTCGAACCCACACGTCTTGCCTTAACTGCCAACGCCTCGGAATTTGCCGTTACGTTTGACGGAACCTTCCGTTTGCCAAGCGTTGGGACGGATTTTGCAATTTCGGTCACGGGTCTGAAAGTAGGAACAACTGGTGTAAGCATTACCTCCGCCGTAATGACTACGCCACAAACGTTCAACCTCTTTAACAACTCCTTGGTCATGAACGTAAACCGTTTGGCTTTGTTAGGACCAAGTGGTGGAGCGCCTTTCCGCATACAAATGAGCGGTGCAATGAACTTTATGGGTCAGACAGGTATTGCATTTACTGATTTTACCATTGGAACAGATGGCTCGGTCTCCTTAGGTAGTGGCGACGTAAACTTCTTGGCAGGCCGTCCAATGAGTATCATAGACCAAGTCTTTGTTCTAAATGAACTCCGTTTAGGCTACATTTCCGGCTCCTTTACCTTGCGGGCAAACGGCAACGTAACACTTCCAGCGCCCATGTCTGCATCGTCTGCGGTCTCGGTTGCCATGACGGTGAACCCCACAACTGGCGTTGTGACCATCCCACCAACAACGGTTTCATTTACCTTAGACGCCACCGGACGTCGAAATGGCAGCCCGCTTGAGTTGGGTCTCGGTAGTTTTGCCACCATTGAACCAACTGGCGTACAACTAACGATTGATTGGCAGCGGCCTGCACAAACCACGTTCTATGCTGCTGGAAACGTTTATGTACAGAATGACAATGCAAAAATCATCGAATTTGGCCGTCCAACAGACCTCACCAACCAATATGGCATTCGGGTGACCTTCGGAGGCAGTGTTGATTGGCGTCTCACCAATACACCTTCCTTCACCTTCGATACCGATTTCTTCTCCATCCAAATTGGGGCCTCCATGCCGACGACTTCGAGCGGCTGGCAACTTGTGATTAATGGGGTCGCTGGACTCAAAATTCCCGGCGTAGGCGGCGCAAAAGTAGGCTTTGCGGATCTCACCATAGACCGAACAGGCATTGTAAATCCCGGACGTTTCACTGGAGAGTTTGAAGCACAACTGATGGGTATTGCGACATTACGTTTAGGCTCCTTTACCAATGGTTCTGGAAATCTCACCTACCGTTGCGAAGGCCCCGGCTCCACCGCCCAAAACCCTGTGGTTCAAGATTGCACGGTGGATACCCAGTCTTTTATGCTCTTTAATGGGGTTCAACTCTCCCTTGGCAGTACGTTTAGTGGTGGCGTAGAACAAGTGATGTACTACATTCCGCGTGCCGGTGGCATCTATTTGCGTATCAAGAACTTCAATGTTAGCCTGAATGGTGTGGGCAATCTGTCTGCGCACATGGAGTTTATGCAATCTGGCGGTGATTTTCTCTTGCGTGCTGCGGGCGGAGGAACCATCACCAGTCTCGGTGGCGGTGGCGGAGTCGGTTTTGCCTTTATGGGTAAATTTGCCAACAAAGGCGGACAACTCAGCTTCGGTATGTTTGCTTACATCAGCGTACCGATTCCACTTTATCCCGGTATTGTCACCCTTACAGGTGTTGGGGCTGGCTTCTTCTACCGTCCGGAGAACGAGGATATTCGGATCATTACCAATATCATCAACTTTACGCCCATGCGTCCGCTTCCTTCTGTGGAGGGCATGACCTTTGCCATGTTGCTGGCTGCCGACGCCGGATTTGTCGGGACGCATCCGGTTTATGCCGTTTCTGTTCGGACGTTGTTCATGTTTGCTGCTGGTGGACCGGGTGGGGCTTGGGCAATTTCCATAAATGCACGGGGAACGGTTTTTGGACAATCCCAAGAACGGCTTAATATTGGCTTTTTCCTTAACTTAGAGTACGCGCCAACGCGCTTCTCCATGGCTGGCGGCGTAGAAGTCATCGTCAATTATCCCAGTATCGTTACCGGACGAGCGGAGGTGAACTTTAGCGTGATAAAGGCCGGAAGTGACGCTGTGGTCTGGGCGATCAATGGCAGTATCAATGATTTTAGAATTATTTCCATTATAACCGTAAACGGACGATTTGTCGTAACAAATTCGGGCTTCTTGTTCGATCTTTCGGCACGCGGCGGTTTCAACTTCTGGATTGTGGCCATCAATACGAGCTTCGACCTATCGGTGTGGTGGAATAAACCGCGAGATGCTTTTGGTGCGTATGTGCGGATGGGGATTGAGGCGTCGGTATTGGGCGGTCTTGCCTCCTTAAGTGCAACTGCCGAAGGCGCTTTCATCAAAGAAGGGCCGAATTACCTGATCTATGCCGCTGCAAGTGGGCGGGTAAAGGTGATCTTTGTCTTTGAAGGAACCATTCGGCTTTGGATTGCCTGCCGAAACGGTGCTTGGGATGGTGGAATGGGATCGGATGAGCGGTATCGGCAGATGATCGAAGATGCCCGTAACCAAGCTGCCGAGATGGAGCAGGCCGCCGATGAAGCCGCGAATGCGTTAAATGAAGCACAAAATGCTCCACAGGTCTTTAGCCTCTCGGAAGCAGAACTTACGGCGGCTGGGTCACGCTTACAATCGTACCCACAATCATGGCGTTCTGCCTTTGCTACCTATGCTGTATCGCGCGAGCGTGACTTTTATAATTTGATAAACAGCACCTTCCCCGGAACCAACCTCGCCTTCCCAACCGTGTATCAACAAGTGGTGGATAATGTGATTGAAGCAAACCGAGCAGATATTTCGACCTCGGACATTGAGGCGAGCCGCATCACGATGACGCTCAACCTGAACCGCGTTCGTACCAAAGCGCCCGCTGTTATTACACGTTTACAGAATGCCACTGCTCAAGCCATCGAATGGGAAAACGAAGTCAATGAATTGGACTTGGCGCTACGTAACCCCATCCAAAATTTAAGGGCAAACTGGATCGGCGATACCCCACCCAATTTTGATATTGACCAAAGTGCCGAAGACCAAAATGCCCAACGGATGAACGACTTCCGAGCTGCCGTTGCCGCTTTGGATCAACAATACCAAGAATCTATCGCAGCCGTTACCGCTAACATCAACAAAATTGACGATGTAATGAGAGGACAAACATCGGTGGACATCCAAGCGGTTGCGCCTTCGGTAACATGGCGTTCCTCTGCTACCAGCAAGCAATATGGCGGCATTGCAGTAGGAACCTCCTTAGGATATACCACCATGCTTGGGATTCCCAAAGCCACACAACCCAGCCTTTCGGTACAAGAAATGGGACGCACCTTCCGAGACGCCATGCAGTCCGTCCATGCCTTCCATAGCCGCTATATCTCCTATTCTTGGGAGATGATGGATGTCTATCGCCGCCGTCTAAGCGCACTCAACAACATCAGTACAAACGTGGAAAATGCCATTAACACCGTCATGGATCAAAACGTGAGTGCATCCCTTAGCGTTATTGGGTTCAACTTCACTTTTACTGGCCCATTGCGCATGATTGCAACAAATGCCATTTTTAACCAAACCCAATTTGCTACCCTCAACAACGGGACACGAGAATTGGCCTATCAACGCCGTTTGCAGATTCTAAGATTGTTGTACAAAAATGAAAGCGGTGGAGAAACCCGTGCCCTTAACGAGGCCAATACCTTCCGTACAAGTTTAGAGAACAACAACCTGATGTTGAACTTACAGAACGCCGGACGAGAAATGTGGGTGACCATGCACCGGAATGGCCTTAATGAACGCATCAACAATGTACCGACCGAAGTAAACGCAAAATTGGGTGAGTTCAATACTGGCCTCACCAACCTTCGGACTCAGTACAACGAATTCTCCGGCGCTATTGATGAACTCTATGCCGTCAAAGCCCGAATGATGACCACACTCTTTGGAATGTTAGACGAATACATCAATTGGCGAACCACCGTTCTACTTACCAATGACAACAGTTCTTGGAATACACAACGTACAAATTTTGCAAGGCTAATGGAACCCCCAGCCATCACAGGGCTTTCCTTCTCTGCAAATAAGCCAACTGGGAAGTACTATAATGACGTCGCCTTCACTTGGTCTGCCACACATCCGAATGGCGTCGCCGAATATGCTTACGCCATAGACAACACTGGCGGTGCAACGATTCTTACCGATGAACCCTTCGTATCAGTCGGAACAGAGACCTTGCAACGCCATACGGTCGTTAAACGCAGCGATTCCGAATCCCAACGAACCCTTGCCTTCCGCTTAATGGCACGAGGGCCGGGTGGGAATACCGCCATCCGTGGAGTACAAGTTCGGGTGAATGTTGGTACGGGAACCACCTATTCTGGAAGCGGAACCACCTCGGGGGGGAGTGTCTTGGCGACAGATGCCACACCACCTGCCATTTGGTCGGCAAACCTTACCGATAAAGTGCAAACCACTACTACGGAGACGGCTTATTATGTTAGTATTGACCCTATTTCTGGCCGCTCATTTATGACACCTTATTCCACCACCGTTCAGCGACTTTGGGTGAATGAGACAGATCGGATTCCGGTGGATGTAGTGGCTTTAGACCTTGAGTCTGACATTCGGGACATTGAATATGCCATTGGAACAACTTCGGGCGGCATACAGGTACGAAACTGGGGCACACTACAAGGTGTGCGGACGCGGCTTAGCGACAATATTGCCACCAAGACTGAAGCCACCGTTCGTGGCCTCAACCTGACCTCTGGAAATACCTATTACCTTTCAGTACGGGCGGTCAATGGTCAAGGCTTACGTAGCCCTGTCCTCACAAAGACCTTCACGGTGGATACCACCAAACCAAGTACCCCGCAAGCACCTGTGGTCTTCCGGACAGAGACCGAATTGGTGGTAGGTTTTACGCCACCGCCACCCACCAACTACGCTTCGATTGGGGCTAATACGGCGGTCACGTTTGCTTCACCAACCACCAACAGCCAATCTAGTATCGCTACACCTGCTTATGCCTTATCCTGGCGAGCCTCCAATGACCCAGCCCCAAGTGGTGCATTGGCGTCCGGCTTACGTTATTATCGTTATATTCTAAGCACCAATGCCGATGCTACCGAAGCCTCCTTAGCCGTACCGGAAGACCAAGTACGTAGCACCACTTCACTAAGTGCAGTCCTCAGCAGTGGGCCATTGACCTTTGTTAATCCGTTCTATGCGCACATATGGGGTGTGGACAATGCGGGCAACAATGGCGACGCACTCACTATCGGGCCATTCTCCGCAAGCGATCCGTCATCACCCACTGCGCCCATTGTCCGTGCTAAACTCGGAACAAGGTCTGTTTACATCACCCAAAAATCAGATGATCCCGAATCTGGACTGCGAGGTTACCAATACGCTATCGGAACTACCTTGGGCGCAACCAACCTACGGGCATTCCGGACGGACAACCAACCCGACTTGATTGACGCCACCGGCCCACGTTATACGCCACCGGGAAGTACTGCCCCGCTTGCATTTGGTTATTTCTTGGGATTCTCAGAATCACCACGCGCAATGACGCCAACCGAACTAACGGCGGGTTCCAATGTCTATGTGCAAATCCGTGCGTTGAATGGTCAAAACATGAAATCTGCTACGGTTTCCACAGGCCCCTTCCGCATAGACCTCACGAGGCCACAAACCAGCGGCGTAACGGCATCCTATAACCGAGAATCCGGCAACTATACCATAACGGTTAACAACATGGGAGACACAGAGTCCGGTATTTCATACGTTGAATACCGGATTGTAAATCCCACAAATGGTGCCGTTTTACAAGATTGGATTGCGGGGGCATGGTGGTCAACACCGTCCTTTGGGACATTCTCCAGAACCTTTACCCGCAATAGAACTGCCGACAGATCGCTTTATGCGGTTGATGTTCAGGTCCGAATTGCCAATGGTGTGGGCTTAGAAGCAACTACTACGGCTCGTGTCAATATTCCACAACCGCCCGTATATTATTTTCCTGTTGTCATGGGGTTCTAAAAGGAAGTGTGAAAAAGGAGAACCGTAATGAACCAAAAAACCAAGCATAACCCTTTTAAAAACAAATTGATGGGACGTAAAATCCTTCGCTGGTTGAGTGCTTTGCTTATAACCATTGGCGTCGCTACCCATTCCGTTTGGGGACAAAGCCCGCAAATTCGCACCTCAGTAAATGCCGATGGCCGGGTCTTTATTTATGCCACACAACCCCCAAAATCGGGGCAAGGATACCATTACTATCGGCAAGATGCGAATGGGAAAGAAGTACGGCTCAGTGGTGATGAACCTATACGGGGCGTACAAAATGGGGCAGAATTACTTGAATTGCTGGGCGATGATTTTAATACTATCAGAGAAACCCTCCGCGAAGACGATCCCTCAGCCATGTTGTTCAAACTACGCGCAGACCGGATCAGCGGGAACTTGTATGCCTTCTCCTATCCCACCATTGCCATTGCATTAGGACAACTTTGGGTGGATTCTACCGCAACTTTGGGTCAAACCGTTACTTATCGCCTCGAAACCCTCAATTTGGCCAATAAACCAGTAGGTAGAGCCATTACCCGAAACATCAAAGTACAACCAGATATTCCCGTTGCGCCACAAGAATTAAAAGCAGAGGCCAAAGGCCGCGAAATTAAACTCTCTTGGCGTTTTCCGACTGCCAACGAAGACCAAGACGACAAGGTAATGCAGTTTCATTTGTACCGCGCTTTGGAAAAAAGAGACCGCGAGGGGCGCGAAATGTTCGAGAAAATCAACCCAAGCCCCATTATCCGAAATGCCAATGCGACGACTGGGACTTATACTTGGATTGCTGGCCCAAATGCGTCCCGCGAAACCTTTTTTGTCGTTGCCCAAACCATTTCAGGGCAACTTGGTGGACAAAGCGAAACCACAACCATCACATTGACCGATAACATCCCGCCCGACCCACTGCCCGGCGTAACCATTGTTGCCTACCGCGATGGCTCCCTACAACTCACTTGGCCGCAATCCCTTACTCCAGATGCCGTTGGCTATCATCTCTTGCGTAGCCCAAGGTTTGAAGATGGGTACGAAAAATGCTTACCGCAGACCTTGCCGCTAACACAAACCACTTATACCGACCGCAAAGACCTGATTTCCGGGAAAGCCTATTATTACAGTATCGTGGTGGTGGATGCCGCCGGAAACGAAAGCGAACGAAGCAATCCCGTGATGGAAATGGTGAAAGACCAAGTGCCACCGCCAACACCCAAAAGCCTTAAAGCAGACCTACAACCCAATAAAGATATTGTGCTAACGTGGAGCGGAGAAGAAGTAACCGACCTCAAAACGTATGTGGTGCTACGCAAAAGGGTGGCACGCGGCGTAACCGCTTGGACGCAAATTAGCCGCGATAGCCTCAAAACAAACCAATTCACCGATGTCTCCCTCAAGCGACGAGGCTTAGAAGAAGGCGCCGCCTACGATTTTGCCGTCTCGGCGGTGGATTATGCCCTTAATTTTAGTGATACAACCTTTGTAAATCTTAAAATCCCAGACCTTACGCCACCCGAAGCGCCTACCCAGATCTCGGCAGCCAACCAACTCGGGCGATATATCAATGTCTCTTGGGGCAACTCCCCTTCTACCGATGTGGTACAATATCAACTCTTTCGCTCGGAAAACAACAGCCCAGAAAAACTGCTCGCTACCCTAAAAGAGGCTTTCTACTTCCGCGATGAGGCCATTTCACAACCCAATACCTATCGTTATTCGGTGGTGGCGGTGGACTCGCTGGGGAATGTAAGCAAGCCCAAAACATCGGAAACAGTCACCGCAAACGACCTGAATCCACCGCGTGAGGTGCGCAATGTGCGAGCCTTCCCACGAGAAGGATTTGTAGAATTGATCTGGGAACCCGTTGTGGCCAATGACCTCACCAAATACCGGATATACCGCTCCGATACTCTCCCAACGGGCATTTATACCCAAATCGCTGAGGTTGATACGCAAACCCTGACCTTCCGAGACCCCGCAGGACAAAAAAAACACTGGTATCGCTTAACAGCTGTGGACAATGCCGGAAATGAAAGCCGACAAAGTGAACCCGCTCGCCCTTTTCTAAGGACCGATTGATTTGTTTGGGAACGTAAATGTAGGAGGAATTACGGGGATGGGAAAATACGGATTTTTATGGAAAACCATTTACCGTGACTTGGCGTTTAAGAAAATCTTTAAATGACGTAACGTAGAAACAAGGAACTTGAATTACATTTACCTTTATGAAAGAGATGAATCGTTTTACCAAGCATTATTCGACACCAAGCATTATTCGACACCAAGCATTATTCGACACCAAGCATTATTCGACACCAAGCATTATTCGACACCAAGCATTATTCGACACTATGAAAAGAATGATTGACAACCCAAGAATAAGTCATCAAACATAAAAAATGAGGTCAATGCTCAACAAACACACTCCAAACCGACCGACAAAGAAGCACGATTGCCTTACAGCGGTCTGTAAAAATGGCGGGTTCAGTGATTAATTGAATATGCTATACCTCGCTTCAACTTTTGTGCAATGCTGATGGTTTTGTGATCCAAATCCCGCCCTTCGCAAACATATTTCCATTATGCTCTCCGCCGCCTCAAAAAACCAAACAATACGGCCCAAAATGAGTATCTTTGTACCGCACTAACCTAAACCTGAAACGCAGATGATTATCGCCAATCCTATTTATGATGTGGTGTTCAAAAGAATGATGGAGAA